>NZ_JBITZP010000010.1:141046-205951 GCF_044546945.1 Kitasatospora sp. NPDC053057
CGCACAGTAACGGCCGAGGCCGCGATCCGTCAGGGTCGCGGCCTCGGCCGTTTTGTCGTTCCGGCGGGTTCGTGGGAGGGGGCGCGGGGGCGCGGGAAGCGCGGAGGCGCGGGAAAGAGAAGAGCCGCGTACGGTCGCCCTCACCGACGTCCGTACGCGGCGTCTCCGCCTGCCGGGGCGCTCTGCGCACCGCTCTCGCCCGTCCGCGTGTCATCGCGGCCGCGGCCTCCCCGGCGGCACCGCTCCCCGTCCCCAGGGGAACAGTGCCCGTTCTGGTGTTCCTCTTTCAGTGGCCTCGCAGCCTCAGCGGCCGATCAGATCGGCCAGGGCTTCGGCCTGGTTCGCCATCTGCTCCCACCCGCCGAACAGCAACACCAGCAGCACGGCGCACGGCAGGGCCATGGCCAGCGCGACGGCGGGGTGCCGGGTGGGCTGCTCGGCGGACTGGGGCTGGGTGAAGGCCGGCCGACGGCGGCGGGTGGTGCCCGTCTGCTGCATTGCCATGGCCTTGCTCCTGATCCGGTCGAGTGGGCGCGGTGGACGGCTTACCTCGGGGGACGAGCTCCCCGTCCACCGCTGAGCACAACGCTATTGGCCAGGGGGCCGTTCGGACGTCATGCCGTCGTACTGTTCCTCGGGCATCCCGGAGGATGACGCTCAGACTCAAGGCGTACTACCGGAGAGGGAGGGCCGGCTCGCCCCGCCCCCGAGGGAACCCTGAGGGGCAACCCCGAGAAACGATTCAGCCCCCCTGTGACCTGCAGCTCAGAGCACGATCCGACAATCGCACGGTGGCGTGAGGTGTTGCGTATCAGCACACCGCAGCGGGCAGTCCGTAAGCTGTGCCAGACAGGAACTGACGATGCCCCAACCGACGGGGCCTCACCCACGGGCTGACGGGGAACGAGACATGGCGATGATGCGGCTGAGGCGTGAGGACCCCCGCATCGTCGGGCCGTACCGCCTGCACCGGCGACTCGGAGCCGGCGGCATGGGCGTGGTCTACCTCGGCTCCGACCGCCGCGGACAGCGCGTCGCCCTCAAGCTGATCCGCGCCGAACTCGCCGAGGACCAGGAGTTCCGCACCCGCTTCGCCCGCGAGATCGCCGCCGCCTCCCGGATCCGGGGCGGCTGCACCGCCCGGGTCGTCGGCTCCGACATCGAGGCCGACCGCCCCTGGCTCGCCACCGCGTACGTCCCCGGGCCGTCCCTCTACAAGCAGGTCGGCGACGAGGGGCCGCTCAGCTGGCCGGATGCCGCCCGGATCGGGGCCGCGCTGGCCGACGGTCTGGTCAAGGTGCACGAGGCCGGGGTAGTCCACCGCGACCTCAAGCCCTCCAACATCCTGCTCTCGCCGCGCGGCCCGCGGATCATCGACTTCGGCATCGCGTGGTCGCGCGGCGCCAGCACCCTCACCCACGTCGGCACCGCGGTCGGCTCCCCCGGCTTCCTCGCGCCCGAGCAGGTGCGCGGCGCCGCCGTCACCCCGGCCACGGACGTCTTCGCCTTCGGGGCGACCCTCGCGTACGCGCTCACCGGGGACACCCCGTTCGGATCCGGGGCGTCCTCCGAAGTGATGCTGTACCGGGTCGTCCACGAGGAGCCCGACCTGTCGGCCGTGCCGCCGCAGCTCGCCCCGCTGATCCGGGCCTGCCTGGCCAAGGAGCCCGCCGAGCGGCCCGGCGCGGCCGCGCTGCACGAGCGGCTCAGCGAACTGGCCGCCCGCGGGGCGGCGACCACCGGTGGCGGCGGGCGCGCGACGCGGCGGGGCGCGGCTCCGGCCGCGGCGGCTGCCGGGCCTGCGGCGCCCGCCGGCGCGCCGCGGGCGCCGCAGCAGGACGGCGGACGGCCGGGCGTTCCGGCCCCCGGACGTTCACCCGAACCGGCCGCGCCGGCGCCGCGGGCCCGGGCTGCGGCAGGACGTCCAGGCGGGCAGGCGCCCGGGGCTTCGGCGCGGCGCCCGCAGGGTGGCCCGCTCCCCCGGCCCGAGGCGACGCCGGTCACCCGTCCACTGCGGGACCGCCCGCACACTCCCCCGCCGGCCCGCCCGCGGCCCCGGGACCGCCAGCACACCCCCGCCCCCGGCGGGCGGCCCGGCACGGCGCGGCAGCGGCTGCTGCGGCAACGGCTGGTGGTCTTCGTCACCGTGACGATCGGCGTCGCGCTGGCCATCGCGGCGGCGCAGGGCTGCGAGAACCGGAGCAACCAGGGGGCGCGGCCGGTGGTCGGGCAGACCGCGAGTACCAGGGGCGGCGAACAGGCGGTGCCCGGGACCTCGGTGGACGTCGCGCTGCAGGCCTCCGCGACCCCGCTCCCGGCGGCCGCGCGCGGCACGGCGGACGGGGCGTTGGCGCCCGCGCAGGGGCCGGGGCCCGTGGTGGACTGGCCCAACCGCAGCTACTCGGAGGGGGCGGGCGGGCCCGTCGTCCCGCTGAAGGACGGGCACTCGGTCGGAGCCGGACCGCAGGTCGCGCTGAGCGCGGTGCTGCCGGCCCGGTACAAGGGCCAGCCGGCCGCGGTCGTCGTGCTGCGGCGAGCGGAGGGATCGGCGCCGGTCGACCTCGTCCAGCTCTACACCTTCACCGGGGACACCCCGGTCGCCACCACCTCCCGCACCTCCACCGCCGACCCGCAGGCCACCGCCACCTGGCGCCTGGACGGCAGCGCGGTCGTCCGCGAGGAACGCGTGACCACCACCGGCGCGGTCATCTCCACCCGCTACACCGTGCGCGCCGACGGCACCCTCGGCGAATCCTGGCCCGGCGCCGGCGTCTCCGGCGGCGCCGCCCCCACCACCCCTCCCCCGGCCGCCGCCCCGGCCCCACCGACAGCCCCGACGGGCTGAACAGCCGACGGCCGCGTCAACTACCGGCTGCGCCGCGCGGAAAGTCGGCCCGGCGACTCTGCTGGCGAAGTGTGGGAGGTGGGGGTCAGGGGGTGGTGACGGCGTAGAAGGCTACGGCGGCGGCGGCGCCGACGTTGAGGGAGTCGATGCCGTGGGCCATGGGGATGCGGACGGGGTGGTGGGCGGCGGCGATCGCTCGGGGGGTGAGGCCGTCGCCTTCGGCGCCGAGGAGGAGGGCGGTCTTGGGGAGGGCGTGGGGGGTGAGGGTGGCGAGGTCGACGGCGGTGTCGGCGGGGGTGAGGGCGAGGAGGGTGAAGCCAGCGGCGCGGACGGTGTCGAGGGCGGCGGGCCGGTCGGGGACGAGTAGCCGTTCGACAGCACGCTGACGTCGACGGTGCGGGGCTTGCCGGCGCCGGTGGTCGGGGCGGGCGCGGTGGCGACGATCTCGCTGGGCTCGCCGGTGCGCTTGACCTGGACGGACGGGGACGGGTTGTCGCCGAAGTAGACCTGGGCGTCGGAGCCGAAGTTGACGCCGACGATGGTGGCGGAGTCGCCTTTCCGGCCACTGGTCGGGGCGATGCTGGTGATCATCACGGGGTCGGGGCCGTCGTAGGCGAACTGACCGAAGGGGACGGCGGGCGACGTGCCCAGGTTGGTGGTGACCCGGACGGCGACCACGCCGACGCCGGGGGGTGCCTCAACGGTGATCGCCTGGCCGTCACTGCTGACGAACGGGTCCTGGCACGGGACCGTGCCGAAGTCGACCGATGTGCCCTCGCCGAAGCCGCTGCCTCCTCGGTGTGGAGCCTCGGGTCGGCCCAGACGGTCTTGCCCGTTGTGTGACCGAAGCACGGGTCACGCAAACACCCGTTCCCGCGGACGGGCCGGTTTCCCGGGCCGTCGTGCGACAGCTGCCCCGCGGGCGTCAGCCTCATCAGCCCTCGGCGATGCCCTTCGGCCGTTCCGCTTCCTCCTCCGCCTCGGTGCGGGCCGCCGCCTTGTCGAGTTCGACCAGGGTGTTCAGCGCGACCGCAGCAGCTTCCGCCACCGACGACGCCCGGGAGATCGCATTGCTCCGCACTACCGGGCCCCGCGGCCGAGGGCTGGGGTGCGCGGTCGTAGGCGCTCTCCCTGCGGCCCGAACATGATCAAGTATTCGACCGGTCCGCCGGGTCCGGCGTTCGCGACTCCGTGGGCGGTGCGGGTGTCGAACTCGGCCACCTCCCCGGCACTCAGGACGAGGTCCTGCTCGCCGAGCGCCAGCCACAGCCGCCCGTACAGGACGCACAGCCATTCGTACCCGTCGTGGGAGACCTGCCGCGGCCGCGCCGGCGGCGCGTCGACGGCGGGCAGGACGTGCTTGTGGGCGTGCAGGCCCCCCACGTACCGGGTCAACGGCAGCACCACCTTGTCGTCGCCGGGACGCTGCGGCATCGGGATGCGCGGTCCGGCCGCGGCGGCGGGTACGGTGCCGGCCAGCTCGTCCAGGGAGATGCCGTACGCCTTCGCGAGCTGCAGCAGCACCTCCAGGGTCGGCTTGCGCCGACCGGTCTCGATCCGCGACAGCGTGCTCAGCGAGATGCCGGTCGCGCGGCTGACGTCGGTAAGCGTGGTGCCGCGCTGCTCGCGCGCGGTCCGCAGCCGAGGGCCCATGGCCGCCAGCGTGTCGGTTATGCCGTCGTCCGTCACCGTCGCCCCGTTCCTTCCGGCCCTGCCGCCACCGCCCTGTCCTGCCAGTTTGCCAGGATGACAAGGGTGTTCGCGTCGGGCGGCCGCCGCGCCGCAAGATCGGTGGGCAACCGCAGCCGCCCGTGAACCGAGGAGAAGCCATGCACCAGCCCGCGCCGTCCACCGACCTGCGCCACCGCACCATCGAGGCACCCGCCGGGCGCCTGCACCTGGTCGAGCAGGGCACCGGACCGCTGGTCCTGCTCGTCCACGGCTTCCCCGAGTCCTGGTACTCCTGGCGCCGCCAGCTCCCGGCCCTCGCGGCGGCGGGGTACCGGGCCGTGGCGCTCGACGTGCGCGGCTACGGCCGCTCCTCCAAGCCGGCCGCGACGGACGCCTACCGGATGCTCGACCTCGTGGCGGACAACGTCGCCCTGGTGCGCGCCCTGGGCGAGGACAGGGCGGTGGTCGTCGGGCACGACTGGGGCTCCAACATCGCGGCGGCCTCCGCCCTGCTCCACCCCGAAGTCTTCCGCGCCGTCGCACTGCTGAGCGTCCCCTACGCGCCGCCCGGCGGCCCCCGCCCCACCGACGTCCTCGCGCAGATGGGCGGCGACCAGGAGTTCTACGTCTCGTACTTCCAGGAGCCCGGCCGGGCCGAAGCGGAGATGGAGCCCGACCTCCGGGGCTGGCTCGCGGGCTTCTACGCAGCCATGTCTGCCGACACCATGCCCACCCAGGGCGAGCCCGACCCCCACTTCGTGGCCCGCACCGGCGGCCGGCTGCGCGACCGCTTCCCCGGCGGCAAGCTGCCCGCCTGGCTGACCGAGGACGACCTCGACGTGTACGCCGGGGAGTTCGAGCGCACCGGCCTGACCGGCGCCCTCAACCGCTACCGCAACATGGACCGCGACTGGGAAGAACTCGCCCCGCACCGCGGAGCCCCGATCAAGCAGCCGTCCCTGTTCATCGGCGGAGCCCTGGACGCCTCCACGACCTGGATGGCCGACGCGATCGACGCCTACCCAGCCACCCTCCCCGGTCTGTCCTCCACCCACATCCTGGACGGCTGCGGGCACTGGATCCAGCAGGAGCGTCCCGAGGAGGTAAACCGCCTGCTGACCTCCTGGCTCGCCTCCCTCCAGGGCTGAACCGTCGGGCGTGCCGGCCGGGCTCCGTCGCAGGATAACCCCGGCCGGAACACCCGAGGGCAGCGCCCGAACCTCACGCCCGCTCAGTGCCGCGCGTCCCCGGCGCGAGCAGGCTGGTCACCTCGGCGATGGCCTCCGCCGACGGCTTGACGCACCGTCGGACGTTCCCCGCCTTCTTGTGCCTCGACTTGGCCATCAGCATCAGCAGGGACGCACCCTGCTCCCCGAGGTGGGGCAGCGAAAGTGCCGCCACTCGTGCAGGTCCCAGCCGGCACCCGGCCCGGCCAGCGCGGTGTGCCGGTCGAGCAGCGCGCGGGCCTGGCCGTAGGACAAGCGGGCCGGGCCGGTGTCGTGCCCGCCTGCGCCCTCACGGCGCCGAACTCGTCGGCGAGATCGCCGGGTTCGAGGACAGCTATCTGCTCTGCTACGTCCGCGGCCCGGAGGGCATCATCGTCGGGACTGGCCGAGCAGCTGTGCTGAGAAGGAGCCGCGTGCGTCTGCGGGCCTGACGGGCGACGGGTCGATGCGCAACCAGCCGATGAGCGGGACGATCTGTCCGCTCAGCCCAGCGATGCACTCACCGTACGCAACTCGTCCAGGGCCGCCAGGACGTACCCGGTGAGCTCGTCCTTGCCGTCACGGTCGCCCTCGGACCATTCGGCGAACCCGCGCTTGAAGGCGAGGACGCCCAGCTCGCTCGCGAGGGCCGCGGCCGGGTCGGACAGGCCGCGGGCGACCAGGGCGGTCGCCATCGCGGCCGCGAGGCTGACGGTCTTGAGGGCGTCACGCTCCTGAAGCTCGACACTGGCGGCGACGGCAGCCTTCAGGCGCGGGGCGAGCTCGCGATTCATGGGACCCATCGCGCTCGACGCGCGCTCAAGACCGGCAGCGACCGCCTCGAGCGGGCTGGCGTCATCGGGCGCCTCGGTGATCCCCTCGGTCAGCAGCCGGCTCAGCGTCTCCTGTCCGGCCACCAGCAGCTCTCGCTTGTCAGGGAAGTGCCGGAAGAAGGTGCTTTTGGTGACCCCGGCGCGCTCGGCGATCTGCGCGACCGTCGTGGCGTCGTACCCCTGCTCGGTGAACAGGTCGACTGCAGCCACCACGAGGCGTTCGCGTGCGCCTGGTTCCCATCGAGCCATGGCCCCATCCTACGTGATGGGACTCTTGTCCCATCACCCTGCTAAAGTGATGGGACAAGAGTCCCATCACTTGAGGGAGAGCTCCATGCACGTCTTTGTCACGGGTGGCACTGGTCTGATCGGTTCCGCCGTCGTCGCCGAACTGCTCGGCAACGGCCACAGCGTCCTCGCGCTCGCCCGTTCCGACGCCTCCGCGCTGGCCGCCGAGACGGCCGGCGCCGAGCCTCTCCGGGGAGCTCTCGCCGATCTGGACGTCCTTCGCTCCGGCGCCGCTCAGGCCGACGGGGTGATCCACCTGGCATTCGCCAACGATTTCAGCAGCCCCGACGCCGTCGCCAAGGCGGTCGCCGAGGAGAGCGCCGCCCTCGCGACCCTCGGCGAGGAACTCGTCGGCAGCGACCGGCCCTTGGTCACCTGCTCGGGTACGCCCCATGTGCCGGGCCGTGCCTCCACCGAGGCCGACCCGCTGCCGACCGACGGGCCGGTCGGTGGTCGTGGCCGCGCCGTCACGGCGGTCCTGGGCCTGGCCTCGCGCGGGGTCCGGAGCACGGCCGTACGCCTGCCGCGCACGGTCCACAACCAGGGCACGGGCGGGTTCGCCGGCTTGCTGACCGACATCGCACGCCGGACCGGAGTGTCCGGCCACCCGGGCGACGGCACACAGCGCTGGCCGGCCGTGCACGCGCTCGACGCGGCAGTCCTCTTCCGGCTCGCGCTGGAACAGGCGGAAGCCGGCACCTCCTGGCACGCCGTGGGCGACGAGGGAGACCAGGTGCGTGACATCGCCGCGGTCATCGGCCGACGGCTGGGCCTGCCGGTCGAGTCGGTGCCATCGCAGACGTACGGCCCTCTCGGCCCGATCTTCGCGAACGACCAGCCCTCGTCCAGCGCCCGCACCCGGCAGACCCTCAGCTGGGAGCCGAAGCACCTCAGCCTCCTGGAGGACCTGGAGAACATCCAGCCCTGAGCGGCGACCGGAGGGCCCGCTCACGGCGCTCGCGCGGTAAGCGGGCCCTCACACCCCACCCACTTGGCATCGCCGCTGTGCGGCCATTCACGTCCACAACCAACAGGTCCACACCCGATAGGAGGTCCCCATCATGGTGGCAGTTGTCTTCGGCGCTCGCGGTAACGTCGCTCGTCACGTGGTCAATGGCCTGCTGGCCGCCGGTGAGCGGGTCAGAGCAGTCAGCAGGACCCCAGCCTCGGGCTCGACGCCCGGGTGGGAAGCCGTCGCCGCCGACCTGGACCGTCCCGAGACGCTGCCCGCAGCGCTCGACGGCGCCGACAAGATGTTCCTGTACGGAATGCTCGACCCCCAGAGGCCCTACGACATCGAGAAGGTCGCTGCGGCGGCCACAGCCGCGGGGATCCGGCGGGTGGTCCTGCTCTCGTCAGTGTCGGTCGTGAACCACGACGCCGACCACCCGGTCCCCCGCCTGAACCGCACGATCGAGCAGGCCATCCAACGGTCCGGCATGGACTGGACATTCGTCAGGCCAGGGACGTTCGCGATCAACACCCGCACCTGGTGGGCCGAATCGATCCGCACGGACAACGCCGTCCGTCTTCCCTATCCGCTCGCACAGTCGGCACCGGTGCACGAGAAGGACATCGCGGCGCTTGCGGTGACCGCCCTGACCGAACCGGGTCACTCGCACCAGGCATACACCATCTACGGAGCCGAGTCCCTGACCCTGCAACGGCAGGTCGAGTACATCGGCGAGGCCCTCGGCCGCCGCATCCGGGTCGAACACGTCTCCGACGAGCAGGCTCGCGCGGACGTGGGCAGAACAATGCATCCGGTCGTGGCCGAGGCGATCGTGAGTCAGTGGGCCGCTGCCGACGGCGTCCCGGCTCTGACCTCCGCCATCGCCGAAAAGATCACCGGCACGCCGGCGCATAAATACGCCCAGTGGGCCGTCGACCACGCCGACGACTTCCGCTGAGCTTGTCGGAGATCAGCTTGGCGTCAACCGCTGTACCGATGTTCCAAGCCCCGACCGTGAGCTGCGGTTCGAATCCGGCTCCGGTGACTCCGGGCTGCGACTACTGGTGTGGGATGTCCACGCCGGCGGAGCGAAGCTTCGTCTCGACCAGCGTGGTCAGCCGGGCCATGGCCGGTGCCTGGTCTTCGCCGTGGTGGTTGAGCAGGCCGTATCGGGTGACGTCAGTGCGGGCCTGGAGGCCGTTCGGGATCGCGAGCAGCGCGGGGTTGGCGAGGAAGCGGTCGGCCACTGCGGTCGCGAGTTCCTCGATGCGGGGGTCGTCGGGTTCCCAGTCCTTGGCGGCCCAGCATTGCTTGTTCAAGGCGACGAACCGGGTGTCGTCGAGCGCGTGCTCGGCCTCGGTGAGGAAGTCGTCGAAGCCGTCGGGGACCAGGGCCCTGGCCAGCACCATGCCCTCGCGGTAGGTCGCCACCTCGTCCGGGGTGAAGCCGAGGTCGGCGGCCCGGTCCAACAGTGCGCAGGCCCGGTCGGGCAGCAGGGCCCGGTCGCCGTGGGCGAGCTGGTCCAGCAGGTCGCGGCGTGCGGTCAGCTCCTCGATCCTCTCGGTCAGCCGCCGTTTGACCTCGGCCAGGTCGGCGGCGAACCGCTGCGGATCGGCGCCGAGCAGGGCGCCGATCTCGGACAGCGGTACGCCGGACTCGGCCAGCGTCCGGACCTGGACCAGCCGCAGCAGGTCGGACGACCCGTAGCGGCGATAGCCGGAACCGTCGCGGCGCGGTTCGTCGACCAGGCCGAGCAGGTGGTAGTGGCGGATGGTCTTGGTCGTGACGCCGGCGAAGGCCGCCGCCTGGCCGATCGTGACGCCGCTGGTCGTGGTCATCAGCGACCCTCGCGGGTGAGGGCGGCGACCTCGCGGGTGGCCTCGGCGATGGCGCGGAAATCCTTGCGCACGATCGTGCCGTGGTTGCTGGCGACTTTCGCGCTGATCGTGAGGTTCGGGTTGCGGGCGAGCACCGGGTCGAGAGTAGCGCGCATGTCTTGTTGCAAAGTACCGGAGCTTCCGAAAGCCTCCCCCGAGGCGACCACGTACCGGACCGGGACAGTCAAAC
This sequence comes from Kitasatospora sp. NPDC053057, assembly GCF_044546945.1. Lineage (NCBI taxonomy): Bacteria > Bacillati > Actinomycetota > Actinomycetes > Kitasatosporales > Streptomycetaceae > Kitasatospora > Kitasatospora sp. NPDC053057. The sequence goes on from NZ_JBITZP010000010.1 coordinate 150,908, forward strand.
CGTCGAGGACCGGTTCGAGGGCTGCGTGGAGTTTGTGGGCCTCGATGTTGATCTCGGCATGCTGTTCGGCGCTCATCCGCGCGGCGTTGCCGATGAGGCGCGCCATCGGCAACGCCCATCGGAACTTACGGAACAGCCGCCGGACCTTCTCCAGGTCGGCCTCGTCGGTCCAGCCCACCGGATAGGGACCGTCGACCCCGACCACGCCGGCGACACGGCCCGGATACCGAGCGGCCCACTGCACCCCGAGCAACGCCCCGTAGGACCAGCCCACCAGCAGCGGCCGCTCCACCCGCCTCGCCGTGAGGACGGCGTCGAGATCGCGAACACAGGCTTCGAACGAATAGTCCGCCGACTTCTTCGAGTTGCCACGAGCCCGCTCGTCGTAGGCGATGTGTCGCCACCCCGGTCCCAGGTCGTTGATGACGGGCCGCCAGTGCCGCCGGCCGGCGTAGGAACCGTTCAGGTAGACCACGGGGGTCCCTGTCCCGCCGGTGTCGGTCACGGCCAGCGCGGTGTCCTCCACCGGCAACATGCCACTCCAGACCGAGTCAGTCGCGTTCGAGTTCGTCATGCCACCAGCGTCGACCTTGCCCCAAGGGCAAGGTCAAGCCGCGGTTCCGTGAGCCCCGGCACAACAGGTGCGCAAAGACGAGGCCAGCCCCTGGCGTTGGCCCACCACCGGCCAACTCCCGAATGATCGGGCAGACCCGGCGACTACAGACGGTCACTGCCGTAGTGCCCTGACCCGAGAATTGGCGACAGTTGAATAGACGACCTCACCAGTACCGAAGCTGATGAACAGCTCGCCTTCGTACTCGTGGACGACGTGCCAGTGCGGATTGTGGCTGGGGCTGTGGCAGCACTTCGGGTCCACCACGTGCCCCCGGGGCCTGCCCTCCACCGTGCAGTCGTCGGCGAGCAGCGGGCGCCGGGGCAACTGGCTGTAGATCCCCTTCGACATCCGCTTGCCGTTCACCGACAAGGCCCTGATCGTGACGGCCGACTCCGCGATTCCCAGCTCCATGCCCGGACAACGCCGCCGTCCCCGTGGGCGACGCGGCCGCCGGGCCCGGTTCGCGCGTTTGGCCCAGACAGGTGACTCAGCGCCGTGCGTCACCAGGCGCGAGCAGGCTGGTCAGCTCGGAAATCGCCTCGGGAGAGGGCTTGAAGTAACGGCGGACGTTCTCCGGCTTCTTGTGCCGGGACTTCGCCATCAGCATCAGCAGGGAGGCGCCTTGCTCGCCGAGGTGGGTGAGGGCGGAATGGCGGTACTCGTGCAGGCCCGCACCGGTTCCCGGGCCACGCACGGCGGTGTGCTCGTCGAGCAGGGCGCGGGCCTGGCCGCAGGAGAGCCGGGCCAGGCCGGTGTCCGGGCACACGTCGCGCGGGCTGACCACCTTCCCCGGGCCGGGGCGGCGGTGGGTGACGAACACCGGCCCGCGGGTGCGGCCCCGCAGCAGACGGGGCAGGAGCCGCCCCCTTGCCACGGATAACAGGGCCGCTTCACGTACGACCCGGAGAAGGTCACGGCAGGTAACGAACCAAGCGACTGGTGAGCTCGCATGTTCAGGTGTCGCGTATTCGCGGCAGAGCCCAGATGGGGCTCGCGCTGAGTGAACTGCGCGAGCTCGGCGGCACCCGGCAGTCTGCTGCGCGTACACCCGCCACCCTCACCCGCGACCTGCCGCCCGGCCTGGGCGTCCCGGGTTGCTCGCCGGGGGCGGCGTAGGGAATTGCTGACCAGCGACCCGTTGTGCACTGGTGGCAGTGTCAGTACCTCGTGTCACTGTGCGACCCGTGATCAACAATCTCGAGGGCGTCGACCGCGTCGACTGGTCGTCCATGAGTCACGCCTACGGCCCGGCCGACGAAGCGCCGGGCCTTGCGCCACGGCACCGCATTGCTGGTGATCCGCCGGGTTGGAGGAGGTCGAGGGGGCCCAGGAGTTGCCCTGAGTGATCTACCGGATCAGCTCACGTCGCGGCCGGGTCGCGTAGAAGGCCACCGCCGAGGCTGCTGCGACGTTGAGCGAGTCGACACCGGCATCCATCGGGATGCGGACATGCTCGTCGACCGAAGCGAGCGTCTCGGCGGCGAGACCAGTGCCCTCTGTGCCGAAAACCAGGGCGAGCTTCTCGTCGTCCCGCGAAGCGAGTTCATCGAGGGTGATCGCCTGGTCGCTCAGACACAGTGCCGCGACCGTGAAGCCTGCGGAACGCAGGATCTCGATGTCCTTCGGCCATGCCTCCAGGCGGGTCCACGGCACCTGGAGGACGGCGCCCATCGACACCTTCACGGACCGGCGGTAGAGGGGATCGGCGCAGCGTGGGGTGAGGAAGATCGCGTCGACGCCCAGGGCGGCCGCGTTCCTGAAGGCCGCCCCCATGTTGGCGTGATCGACGATGTCCTCGAACACGGAGACGCGGCGGGCGCCGGTGAGCAGGTCGGCGGCGTCGGGGAGGGGCTTGCGCTCCATCGAGGCGAGGGCGCCCCGGTGGACGTGGTAGCCGGTGACGGCTTCGGCGAGCGTGGGTTCGACCACATGGACGGGGGCGTCTGCGTCGGCGATGACGTCGGCCATCACGTCGAGCCACTTGGCGGTCAGCAGCATCGACCGCATCCGGTAGCCAGCGGAGAGGGCGCGGCGGATGACCTTCTCCCCCTCGGCGATGAACAGGCCTTCGGCGGGTTCGCGGCGGCGGCGCAGCTCTACGTCGGTGAGGCCGGTGTAGTCGGCGAGGCGGGGGTCGGCCGGGTCGGTGATGGTGCTGGGTTCGGACACCCTGCGATCTTGCCAAGCCGGGGCGGGGAAGGCCAAACGGCCCAGGGGACGGGGTGGTCCCGGGCTAGCCGGAGTGCAAATATGACCGTATGGCCCGAAATCCGGGCCGATCCTGGGCTCCGTCGGCCTCTGGTGCCACCGGCGACGCCGGCTCCTTCGGTGGGCGCCCACACGGTCGGCAACAGCTGCCACGCGCGAAGCGTCCGCGACCGGCCCGGCACCGGTCGGTGGCCGGGCAGGTGTTCGCGCTCCAGATCCTGGTCGTGCTGCTGCTGGTGGCGGGCGCCGCGGTGGCGCTGGTGGTGCAGTCGCGCACCGACGCCGACCGGGAGGCCCGCAACCGGTCGGTGGCGGTCGCACAGGCCTTCGCCAACTCGCCGGGCATGGTGGACGCGTTGCGCTCCCCCGACCCGACCGCGATCCTGCAGCCGAAGGCGCAGTCCGCGCGGATCTCCTCGGGCGTGGACTTCATCGTGGTGCTGAACAACCAGGGCATCCGCTACACCCACCCCAACCCGGCCCGGATCGGCCAGAAGTTCGTCGGCACGTACGAGCCCGCGCTGCACGGCCAGGTGGTGACCCAGCACCTCACCGGCACGCTCGGCCCGCTGGTCCAGGCGGTGGTCCCGGTGTACGCGCCGGACGGCTCGGTGGTCGGGCTGGTCTCGGCGGGGGTCACCCTGAGCAACGTCTCCACCGCGAGCGAACGCCAGCTGCCGGTGGTCCTGGGCGCGGCGGCGGGCGCGATAGGCCTGGCGACGCTGGGCACGGCCCTGATCAGCCGGCGGCTGCGGCGGCAGACGCACGGGCTGGGCCCGGTCGAGATGACCCGGATGTACGAGCACCACGCGGCGGTGCTGCACGCGGTGCGCGAGGGCGTGATGATCGTCGCCGGGGACGGGCGGCTGCTGCTCTGCAACGACGAGGCGCGCCGGCTGCTGGACCTGCCGTCGGACGCCGAGGGCCGTACGGTGACCGAGCTGGGCCTGGACCCGGCACCGCTGGAGCTGCTGACCGCCGACCGTCCGGTGACCGACGAGGTGGTGCTGGCCGGGGAGCGGCTGCTGGCGGTGAACGTCCGGCTGACCGATCAGGACGGCGGCCCACCGGGCTGCGTCGCCACGCTGCGCGACTCCACCGAGCTGATGGCGCTGACCGGCCGGGCCGAGGGCGCGCAGCGGCGGCTGCGGCTGCTGTACGACGCCGGCATGACGGTGGGCAGCACGCTGGACGTCACCCGGACGGCGGAGGAGCTGGCGCTGGTCGCGGTGCCGCGGTTCGCCGACTTCGTCACGGTGGACCTCGCGGAACAGGTGCTGGCGGGCGACGAGCCACCGCGGGGCACCTCGCTGAACCGGATGCGGCGGGCGGCCGTCGTCGGGACCAGGGGCAACGGCCCGTTCTACCCGGTGGGCACCGCCCTGGACGTGGTGCCGGCGACCCCGCTGGCCGGGGCACTGCACAGCGGCGTGCCCCGGCTGGAGCCGCGGCTGGCCGAGTCGCAGGGCTGGCGGGAGCAGGACCCCGAGGGGGCGGAGCAGGCGCTGGCGTACGGGGTGCACTCGCTGGTGCGGGTGCCGCTGCGGGCGCGCGGGGTGCTGCTGGGGATGGTCCGGTTCTGGCGGGCGGAGCGGCCGGAGCCGTTCGAGTCGGAGGACCTGACGCTGGCCGAGGAGCTGGTGGCGCACGCGGCGGTGTGCATCGACAACGCGCGCCGGTACACCCGCGAGCACGCGATGGCGGTGACCCTGCAGCACAGCCTGCTGCCCCGCAGCCTGCCCGAACAGAACGCGCTGGACGTGGCGCACCGCTACCTGCCGGCCCAGGCCGGGGTGGGCGGGGACTGGTTCGACGTGATCCCGCTGCCCGGTGCGCGGGTGGCGCTGGTGGTCGGCGACGTGGTCGGCCACGGGCTGCACGCGGCGGCGACGATGGGGCGGCTGCGGACGGCGATCCACAACTTCTCGACGCTCGACCTGCCGCCGGACGAGCTGCTGGGCCATCTGGACGAGCTGGTGAACCGGATCGACCAGGACGAGGCCGGCGGCGGCGAGAGCGGCGGCCTGACCGGAGCGACCTGCCTGTACGCGATCTACGACCCGGTGTCGCGGCGCTGCACGCTGGCCAGCGCCGGGCATCCGCCGCCGGCCGTGGTGGACCCGCAGGGCCGGGTGACGTTCCCGGAGCTGCCGACCGGGCCGCCGCTGGGGCTGGCGGTGCTGCCGTTCGAGACCGCCGAGCTGGAGCTGGCCGAGGGCAGTCGGCTGGTGCTGTACACGGACGGGCTGGTGGAGGACCGCGAGCGGGACATCGACGAGGGGCTGGCGCTGCTGCGGGAGGCGCTCGGAGGGCAGACCCGCACGCCGGAGCAGACCTGCGCGGACGTGCTCGGGGCGATGCTGCCGGCGCATCCGCAGGACGACATCGCGCTGCTGGTCGCGGAGACCAGGGTGCTGGCGCCGGACCAGGTCGCGCAGTGGGACGTGCCCGCCGAGCCGGTGGCAGTGGGGGCGGTCCGGGCGCAGGTGGCGGAGCGGCTGGCGGACTGGGGGCTGGACGAGGCCGCGTTCGTCACCGAGCTGATCCTGAGCGAGCTGGTGACCAACGCGATCCGGTACGGCTCCGGGCCGATCCGGGTGCGGCTGCTGCGCGACCGCTCGCTGATCTGCGAGGTGTCGGACGGCAGCAGCACCTCGCCGCACCTGCGGTACGCGGCGACGGAGGACGAGGGCGGGCGCGGGCTGTTCCTGGTAGCGCAGTTCGCGGACCGCTGGGGGACGCGCTACACGGCGAGCGGGAAGGTCATCTGGACGGAACAGCCGTTGGAGTAGGAGCAGCCGTTGGAGCGGGAAGTCGGACCGGCCGACTTCCCACTCCCGGCCATGCCCCTGATCAGCGCTGGAAGGCGGCGGCCAGCACGTTCACCACGTCGCCGACCACGATCACCGCCGGGGGCTTGACGCCCTCGGCCTCGACCACGGCGGCGACGGTGCCCAGGGTGGCGTCCACCCGGCGCTGGGCGGCGGTGGTGCCCTCCTGGACGATGGCGACCGGGGTCCCGGCCGGGCGGCCGTGCTCCACCAGCTCGGCGGCGATCGCGCCGATCTTGTCCACGGCCATCAGCAGCACCAGGGTGCCGCTCATCCCGGCGACGGCCTGCCAGTTGGTGACCGACCGCGGGTCGTCCGGGCCGACGTGGCCGGAGACCACGGTGAACTCCTGGGTCAGCCCGCGGTGGGTGACCGGGATGCCGGCCGTCTCCGGGACGCTGATCGAGCTGGAGATGCCGGGCACCACGGTGACCGGGATGCCGGCCTCGGCGCAGGCCAGCAGCTCCTCGCCGCCGCGCCCGAAGACGTACGGGTCGCCGCCCTTGAGCCGGACCACGAACCTGCCGGCCTTGGCGTGCTCGATCAGCGCCTGGTTGATCGCCTCCTGGGCCATCTGGCGGCCGTACGGGATCTTCGAGGCGTCGATCACCTCGACGTGCTCGGGCAGCTCGGCGAGCAGCTCGCGCGGGGCGAGGCGGTCGGCGACCACCACGTCCGCGTCGGCGAGCAGGCGGCGGCCGCGCACGGTGATCAGGTCCGGATCGCCGGGGCCGCCGCCGACCAGGGCGACGCCGGCGCCGTGCGAGCGGTACGAGCGGGTGGCCAGCGAGCCGTCCCGCAGGCCGCCGACGATGGCGTCGCGCAGGGCCGCGGAGTGCCGCGGGTCGCCGGTGAGGACGGCGACGGTGGCGCCGGCGTCGCGACCGCTGGCCGGGGTCCAGGCGGTGGCGGCGGAGGCGTCGTCGCTGCGGGAGCAGAACACCCGCTCGCGCTCGGCCTCGGCGCTGACCGCCGTGTTGACCGCCGGGTCGTCGGTGGCGACCAGGACGTACCAGGCGCCGGCCAGGTCGCCGTCGGCGTACGGGCGGGCGTGCCAGGTCAGCTCGCCCGCGTCGGCCATGGCCTGGACGGCCGGGGTGGTGGCCGGGGATATCAGGTGCAGCTCGGCACCGGAGGCGATCAGGGCCGGCAGCCGCCGCTGTGCGACCTGGCCGCCGCCGACCACCACGACGCGGCGGCCGGCCAGCAGCAGACCGACCGGGTAGGGGGTGCGGCCCTCGGTGCTGGGGTGCGGGGTGGGCGCGGTCATCGGCAGTGCTCCTGATCGGGAGTGAGGGTCTGGGGCAGTGCGGTGGTACGCCGCCCAGCGGGCCGGGTGGCGATACGCCGCTCCGCGGGCCGGCGCGCCCTCGGGCCGGTCCGCGGAGCGGTGAGGAGGTCGTCAGGCCTTCTCGGTGACCCCGGCGGAGTCGAAGGTGGCTACATCGTGCATCGCGCGGGCCGCACTCTGCACCAGCGGCAGCGCCAGCAGGGCACCGGTGCCCTCACCGAGCCGCAGGTCGAGGTCGATCAGCGGACGCAGGCCCAGCTTCGCCAGCGCGGCCTGGTGGCCGGGCTCGGCGGAGCGGTGGCCGGCGATGCAGGCGGCCAGCACCTCGGGGGCGATCGCCTTGGCGACCAGCGCGGCCGAACCGGCGATCACACCGTCCAGCACCACCGGGGTGCGCAGCGAGGCGGCGCCCAGCAGGAAGCCGGCGATGGCCGCGTGCTCCAGGCCGCCGATGGCGGCGAGGACGCCGATCGGGTCGTTCGGGTCGGGCTGGTGCAGGGCCAGCGCGGCGCGGATGACCTCGATCTTGCGGGCGTGGGTCTCGTCGTCGATGCCGGTGCCGCGGCCGGTGACCTCGGCCGGGTCGAGACCGGTGAACACCGAGATCAGGGCGGCCGAGGCGGTGGTGTTGGCGATGCCCATGTCGCCGGTGACCAGCGCCTTGTTGCCCGCCGCGACCAGGTCGCGGGCGGTCTCGATGCCGACCTCGATGGCCTGGAGGGCCTCCTCGCGGGTCATCGCCGGGCCCTGGGTCATGTCGGCGGTGCCGGGCTTGACCTTGCGCGGCAGCAGGCCGGTGGCGCGGCCCTGCTGGACGGCCTGCGGCAGCTCGGCGGCGACGCCGACGTCCACCACGCAGACCTCGGTGCCGATCTGCTTGGCGAAGGAGTTGATCACCGCTCCCCCGGCCAGGAAGTTGCCGACCATCTGGGCGGTCACCTCCTGCGGCCACGGGCTGACGCCCTGGGCGTGCACGCCGTGGTCGCCCGCGAAGATCGCCACGCAGGCGGGCTCCGGGATCGGCGGCGGGCACTTGCGGGACAGGCCGCACAGCTGGGCGGAGATGATCTCCAGCATGCCGAGCGAGCCGGCCGGCTTGGTCATCCGCTTCTGGCGGTCCCAGGCCTCGCCGAGCGCCTTGGCGTCCAGCGGGCGGATGCCGCGCAGAGTGTCCGCGAGCAGGCTCTGCGGCTCCTCGCCGGGCAGCGCGCGGTTGCCGTACTGCTCCTCGTGGACGACCCAGGCGAGCGGGCGCTTCTTGGCCCAGCCCTGCTGCTCCAGCTCCGGCTCGTCCGGGAAGGAGTCGACGAAGCCGACGCACAGGTAGGCGACGACCTCCAGGTGCTCGGGCAGGCCGAGCTCGCGGACCAGCTGCTCGTCGTCGAAGAAGCTCACCCAGCCGACGCCCAGGCCCTCGGCGCGGGCGGCCAGCCAGAGGTTCTCGACGGCCAGGGCGGCCGAGTACGGGGCCATCTGCGGCTGGGTGTGCCGGCCCAGGGTGTGGCGGCCGCCGCGGGTGCGGTCGGCGGTGACCACGATGTTCACCGGGGTCTCGAGGATGGCCTCGATCTTGATCTCGCGGAACTGCTTGGCCCGGCCCTTCGGCAGCGAGTCCGCGTACGCCTCGCGCTGGCGCTCGGCCAGGGCGTGCATCCGCTTGCGGGTCTTCGCCGAGCGGATCACCACGAAGTCCCAGGGCTGCGAGTAGCCGACGCTGGGCGCGGTGTGGGCGGCCTCCAGGACGCGGATCAGCACCTCGTGCGGGATCGGGTCCGGGCGGAAGCCGTTGCGGATGTCGCGGCGCTCGCGGATCACCTGGTGGACGGCGTCGCGGCCGGCCTCGTCGTAGCCGGGGGCGGCCGGGCCGCGCGGCTCGGCGGGCTCGGCGGACTGCTCGTCCTCGGCGGCCGGGGCCTCGGACGGCTCGACGGACTCCGCGGGCTGCTCGGCCTGGGCCTCGGACTGCGGTGCCTCGGTGGCGGACTCCTCGGCGGCCGGGGCCTCGGAAGGCTGCTCGGGCTGCTCGGCGGCCTGCTCGGCGGGCTGCTCCACAGCCTGCTCCGCGACCGGCCCGGCGGCGGAGGCCTCCTCCTGGACGGCCTCCGGCGCGGCGGCGCCGGGCTCGGCCTGGGGCTCCTCGGTGGCGGCCGCCTCGGCGGCCGGGGCCTCAGAAGGCTGCTCGGCGGTCTCGGCGGTCTCGGTCTCGGCGACGGCCTCGGCCGCGGGCTGCTGCTCGGCCTCCGGCGCGGCGGCATCGGCGACCTCGGCGGGCTGCGCGGCCTCCGCGGGCTGCTCGACAGCCTGCTCAGCGGCGGCTTCGACAGTCTGCTCCGCGACCGGCTCGGCCGGAACCTCGGCGGGCTGCTCGGCCGCTACGGCCTCCGGCTGCGCCTGCTCACCCTCGGTGACCGGCTCGACGGCGGCGGGCTCGGTCACAACGGACTCCTGGCCGGCGGTCTCGGCGACGGCCTGGCCGGAAGGCATCTCGCCGGTGCCGGCGGCGGTCTCGGCGACCGCCTCGACCACGACGGCCTGGGCGGCATCGACGGCCTCCACGACCTCGACGACCTCGACGGCCGGCTCGACCTGCTCCGCCGTCTGGACCGCCTCGCCCTCCGGGGCCTGCTCGGCGGCCTGTGGCGCGTCGGCGGCCGCTATGGGGGCGGGCTGCTCCTGCGTCGCCTCCTCGGCCACCGGGGTCTGCTGGGCCGCCTCGACCTTCGGCAGGCCGTGCGGGGTCGGCGCGGCGAGGAAGGCGGAGATCCGGCGCGGCTGACCGGCCGGCGCGGCAACCTCGGACTGCTCGACGGGCGCGACGCCCTCCGCGACGCCCTCCGCGGTGACGGCGACGGCCTCGGCACCGCCCTCGACGGCGACGACCTCGGCCACGGCCACGGCCGTCTCCACGGCAACGGCGTCGACGACCACGGTCTCGACCGCGGCGTTCTCCACCGCGACCGCCTCGGCGACCGGCTGAGCGGCGCCGTCCGCCGGGACCGGCTCGACCACGACGGCCTGAGCGGCCTGAGCCGCCTCAGGAGCCGGCACGGCCTCGGGAGCCGGCACGGCCTCGGGAGCCGGCACGGCCTGCGCGGCCTCGGGGACCGGCAGGGCCTGGACGGCCTCCGGCATCTCGGCGACCTCGACCACCTCGATCGCCCCGACCGTCTCGACGCCCATCAGGCCCTCGACCGGCTGCCCGGCCAGCGGCACCTGCTGGTAGCCCTGACCCTGCGGCACCTGGTGCAACTCCGGCCCGCCCTCGACCGTGGTGGCCACCGGGGGCATCGGCGCGGCGGGCGCCATCGGGGCGGCCTGCGGCACGCCCTGCGGCACGGCGCCCGGGACCGGCGCGACGGCCTCGCCCATCGGCGGGCGGCCGACCACCGGGATGCCGTGCGCGGGCGTGCCGCCCTGCGACGGGCCACGGTCGGCCAGCGAACGGACCGGCACCTGACCGGTCATCAGCGAGGGGTCCGGGATCGGCGGGCCGGCGTGCAGCGGCCGGCGCGGCGGCTGAGCCTGCGTCATCGGCTGCTGGGCGTGCGGCTGTGCCTGGGCGGCCTGGACGTGCGCCTGGGCGTGGTCGCCGCCGAGCACCGGCGGGTCCACCGGCGGCCAGGACGGCTCGACCGGGGTGCCGTCCGGCTGCGGCGCGAACGGCGCCTGCTCGGCTCCCCAGGAGCCCTGCGGGCCGGGCATCAGCAGGACGTCGTCCTCGTCGTCCAGTCCGTCCGGCTGGTCGACGAAGTGGAATGCGGGGCGCGCGGCGCCCTGGTCGACGGCCCAGCCCTCGCCCGGGACGGCCTGGGGCGGCACGCCGGGGACGGTGAAGTTCGGCTGACCCTGCGGCGGGATCACACCCGCGCCGGGAGGCATCACGCCGGGCATCGCGCCGGGCGGAGCCGCCGGGTGGGGGATCACACCGCCGTCGGTCGCGAGGCCCTGCAGGGGTGCAACGCCCGCGACGCCCTCCGGTCCGCCGAGCGGGTCGGGCCCGGCGTGCAGGTGCTCCGGCAGTCCCTCGCCCGGGACGTGGCCGCCATCGGTCATTGTCAAAGCTCCTTCCAGGCCGCTGCCGCGCCCCTTGGCGACGCGATCACCGACCGCAGCGCCCATCCGCACGGGCCGGACCTGCACCGACCCGCCCCTCAACCACACGCGGCCGCCGCGCCATGGCGCTGCGGCCCAAATCCTTCCGGCGCGCTGCGGCACCCCGGCCCGGGCACCGCCCGTGAGGACGGCGCACCATCTGAAACAACGACAACCCGGAGCAACCGGCACGACCGCACCGGACCCTACGGCATTCTCCAGGTCCGGCACGCGGCCCGTCGAATTGCCCACACTCCGAGCGGAACCGGGTTGCACCGCGTCAAAAAGGTGACAAACCGACCGAATCGGGCAGGTCGCCGACGGCTGCAGCCGCCTGGGACGCCACACTACCGGCCCGGCGCGGTGACCTCTCGAATCGGTGTCCGGATGCGACCGGGATCACCGCCAGGGCCACCCACCGGCCCCGGCGCGCACCCGAGGCCTTCACACGATCTGCTCACCCCAGAGCAGCAGGGCGCCGCTCGCGCCCGTCCCGAGCGCCAGTGCGCCGCCCTCCTCGGCCGCCCGCAGCGGGGTGGACTGCAACAGCGCGCCGTCCACCCGGTAGCCGGCCCCGGCGATGGCCCGGTGGATCTCCTCCGCCTCGGCGAAGGTGCGGGCCAGCGCGACGAAACGCTCCGGCTTGCGGGCCAGCACCGCCCGCACCACGTCGGGCCCGCCGGACTCCACCACCGCCGCGTCCGGCTCCGGCAGTCCGCCCAGCACCTCGGGGCCCTGCCCGTAGACGGTCTCCACCTCGACCCCGTACCGGCGGGCGTTGACGGTGAGCCGGGCGCAGGCCGAGCGGGAGGACTCGACCGCGACCACCGCGGCGCCGAACCGGGCCGCCTCCACCGCGAGCGCGCCGCTGCCCGCGCCGACCGACCAGACGAGGTCCCCCGGACGTGCACCCAGACGGGCCAGCACCAGGGCGCGCACGTGCGCGGGCAGCGCCTCCGATGCGCCCGGCTCTCCCTCCGTGCGCCCGGCGCCCGCGTAGGCGTCGCCAGGGAGCGCCCAGCCGCGTTCCGCGCCGGGGTAGCCGACCGGGCGCCCGGCCAGCCAGCCGGCCGCCTCGCCGACCGCGCCGGCCTGGGCCCCGCCGCCGATCACCAGCACCACGTTGGGGTCGCGCCAGACGTGGTTGGCGATCCGGTCGGAGGTCAGGACGGTGACGTCCTCCTCCGGGGTGCCGAGGGCCTCGCAGACCACGAAGGTCCGGTGCACCCCGCGCAGCATCAGGGCGAGTTCGCTCGGGCCGGCGCCCGGGGCGGTGAGCACCGCGACCTTGGGGTGGGCCCGGCAGATGTTGGCCGCGCGGCGCAGCCGGCCGCCGTGGGCGCTGACCACCTGGGCGTCCTCCCAGGGCATGCCGGCCCGGGCGAAGGCGGTGGCGACGGAGGAGACGGCGGGCAGGACTTCGAGTTCGAGGCCGTACTCGGGGCGGCGCAGGGTGCGCACCACGCCGAAGAAGCCCGGGTCGCCCTCGGCGACCACGACGGCGGCGCCGCGGTGCTCGGCGATCGTGCGGGCGGCCTGCTGGATGTTGCCGAGGGTGATCCGCTCGGCGTCCTCCGGCACCGGAAGGGCGTCCAGTTGATAGGGCGCTCCGGCCACCAGGGTCGCCGCGGCGAGGGCCGCACCGGCGGCCTCGGTCAGCGGCGTACCGTCCCACCCGATGACCGTGATCCGGTCAGCCATCTGCGGCCGTTCTCCCTCGACTCGATGCGACACCCACTGTGCGGCGCCGGTGGAGAGGCTACCGGGTGCGACCGTCCGGAGGCCGACATCTCGCACACATGTCCGTGCCGGGCGGGTGGCCGGACGGTGGCTCAGTCGCGCAGCACGTAGCGGTGGTCGCCGTGCCAGCCGTCGCGGTGCAGTTCGGGCGACTCCAGGTCCTCCGGGAGCAGGCTCCACAGGATCAGGTCGCTGCGGCTCTCCTCGACGACCTCGCCGGACTCGCCGCGCACTATCCAGGCGCTGCGCAGCACGCCCTCGCTGATGCCGCCGACCTTCTGGGCGACCTGCTGGGCGGCGGTGTTCCCGGCGGCGGTGCGCATCTCCAGGCGCAGGAAGCCGCGGTCCTCGAACAGCCACTGGGCGACGCCGAGGACGGCCTCCGGGGCGTAGCCCTCGCCGCGCGCCCAGGTGGCGGTGACGTAGGAGATCTCGGTGCTGCGCAGCCGCCAGTCGGTGTTGCGCAGTTCGACCAGGCCGACCAGGCGCTGGGTGAGGTGCTCGGTGACGGCGAAGACGATGCCGCGCCCGTCGGCGCGGTGGGCGGGGGCGAGGGTGCGGGCGAGCTCGGCCGCGTAGCCCTCGGTGAAGGGGTGCGGGAGGTCGGTCCAGGCCAGGACGAGGTCGTCGGCCATCATGGTGGCCAGGCCGGGGGCGTCGTCCTCCGCAAGGGGACGCAGCAGCAGCCGTTCGGTGCTGATGGCGGTCTCGGGGAAGCTCGCTGCCATGCCGTCTCTCCTCGCCGGGTCGTGAACACAACACCGTACGCCTCCGTCGCGCGCCGGGTATCACGCGGTGCGCCGCCCGCACGACGGTACGTCAGAACCCGGTCTGCCGTGGTGTCCCTGGTGCATACTGCCCGACCGGGCCCCCGCCGGGGTGCGGCGGGGGCCCGGTCGGGCACTACGAGGTATGACCGTACGACGATCAGAAGGCCGGGATGACCGAGCCCTGGAACGTGTCGTCGATGTACTTCTTGACCTCGTCGGAGTGCAGCAGCTCGGCCAGCTTCTTCACCCGCGGGTCGTTCTCCTTGCCCTTCTTGACGGCGAGGATGTTGGCGTACGGGTTGCCCTCGGCCTTCTCCAGCACCAGGGCGTCGGTGGCCGGCTTCAGGCCGGAGTCGAGCGCGTAGTTGCCGTTGATCACGGCGGCGTCGAGGTCGACGATGGAGCGGGGCAGCTGGGCGGCCTCCAGCTCCTTCCACTTGAAGTTCTTCGGGTTGCCCGTCACGTCCGCCGGGGTGGCGGCGGTGCCGGCGCCGTCCTTGAGGGTGATCAGCTTGTCGTCGGCGAGCAGCTTGAGCGCGCGGCCCTCGTTGGTGGCGTCGTTCGGCAGGCCGATGGTGGCACCGGACGGCAGGTCGTTGATGGACTTGACCTTCTTGGAGTAGACGCCCAGCGGCTCCAGGTGGACGGTCTCGACCGAGACGATGTCCGTGCCGTTCTTCTTGTTGAAGTCATCCAGGTACGGGACGTGCTGGAAGTAGTTGGCGTCGGCCGAACCGTCCTGCACCGCCGTGTTGGGGGTCACGTAGTCGGTGACCTCCTTGATGTCGAGCTTGAGGCCCGCCTTGGCCGCGAGGTTGTCCTTGACGAACTTCAGGATCTGCCCGTGCGGGGTCGGGCTGGCGACGACCTTCAGCGGCGCGTTCGGGTCCGAGGAGGACGAGCCCGAGCTGCCGCAGGCGGCCAGCGACAGGGCGAGGCCGGCGGTGGCGAGGACACTGGTGAACTTCACAACGTTGCGCACGAAAAGTGCCTTTCTGCGTGATACGGGGAGCCGCGTCCGGAGTCGGACGGGGGAGGTCTAGGAGGCGACGAGGTCCTCGTCGGGGGCCGGGGTGGTGGCGCGCGGGCGGAGCAGGCGGGTACGTCCGCCGCCGCGGCCCCGGTTGGCCAGCCGGCGCACGGCGAGGTCGCCGGCCAGCTGGATCACGGTGACGATGATCGCGATCTCGGCCACGATGATCCACATGAAGGCGGTCTCGAAGCGCAGGTAGCCGTACCGGTAGGCGAGGTCGCCGAGGCCGCCGCCACCGACCGTGCCGGCCATCGCGGAGTAGCCGATCAGCGCGATGACCGTGGTGGTGACGGAGGCGACGATGCCGGGCAGGGCCTCGGGGACGAGCGTCTTGCGCACCAGCGTCCAGGTGCTGCCGCCCATCGCCTGGACCGCCTCGATCAGACCGCGGTCGACCTCACGGACGGAGGTCTCGACCAGCCGGGCGAAGAAGGGGATCGCGCCGACCGTCAGCGGCACGGTCGCGGCCTGCCAGCCGAGGGAGTTGCCGGTCAGCCACCGGGTGAAGGAGATCAGCGCGATCATCAGGATGATGAACGGCAGCGAGCGGGCGAGGTTCACGATCGCGCCCAGCACCTTGTTCACCGGCTGGTTCTGCAGCGCCCCGCCCTTGGAGGTGAGCACCAGCAGCACGCCGATGGGCAGTCCGAGCAGGACGGTGCAGACCGTCGCGACGCCGACCATCTGGAAGGTCTCCTGGGTGGCGGGCCACATCAGCTCCTGCATCTGGTCCCAGCTCAGGCCACTCATGCCACCGCTCCGTTCGCCGTACCGATCACGTCCACCTGCAGGCCCTGCTCGCGCAGGTAGCCGATCGGCACCACGTTGTCCTGGTGGCCGCCGGGCAGCTCGACCCGCATCCGGCCGACCATCCGGCCGGCGATGGTCTCCACCGCGGCGCCGAGGATGTTGATGTCGATCTGGTAGGTGCGGGCCAGCTGGGAGACGAACGGCTGGGCCGGGGTGTCGCCCTGGAAGGTGATCTCCAGGACGGTCGTGCCGGGGTGGCCGGTGCCGAACTCGCTGAGCGGGAACAGCTCCCGGGCCAGCTCCGAGCCGGGCTCGGCCAGCAGGTCGGTCAGCTCGCCGGACTCCACCACCCGGCCGCCGCGCATCAGGGCGGCGGAGTCGCAGACGGACTTGATGACGTCCATCTCATGGGTGATCAGCAGGACCGTCAGGCCCAGCTGCTGGTTGAGCTCGCGCAGCAGCTTGAGGATCGAGCGGGTGGTCTCCGGGTCGAGCGCCGAGGTGGCCTCGTCGGAGAGCAGCACCTTGGGGTCGCCGGCCAGGGCGCGGGCGATGCCCACCCGCTGCTTCTGGCCGCCGGAGAGCTGGTTGGGGTAGCTGCGGGCCTTGTCGCCGAGGCCGACCAGGTCCAGCAGCTCCGCGGCCTTGCGGCGGCGCTGGGTGCGGTCCAGGCCGACGATCTCCAGCGGCAGTTCGACGTTCTGCTGCACCGTACGGGAGGACAGCAGGTTGAAGTGCTGGAAGACCATGCCGATCCGGCGGCGCGCCTCGCGCAGGTCCTTGCCGGCCCGGTTCTCGCCGCCGGACAGGGCGGTGAGCTCGACCCCGTCCACGGTGACCGTGCCAGAGCTCGGGCGCTCCAGCATGTTCACGCAGCGGATGAGGGTGGACTTGCCGGCGCCGCTGGTGCCGACGACTCCGTAGACCTCGCCCGGGCGGACGTGCAGGTCGACGCCCGCGAGGGCGGTCACCTCGCGGCCTCGGGAACGGTAGACCTTGGTCAGGTCCGTGGTGGTGATCACAGCTGCTTCCGTGGGTCGGGGGCGGGCGGCGGAGTCGACCGGCCGACCGGGGTTCGGCCGGCGGTGTCCTACGACGCCTCACCAGGGGGCCCGGACCTGCCACCCCTTGATCGTGGCCGCGGAACGGCCGGGCCGCGCGACGGCGTGGCCCTAACGAGTCAGACGGCCGCCGGTGGGCGGGCACGCCGGAGGGGAGGGTTCCGGGAGGAAGGCGCGCTCGCACGGGCGGGAGCGACGCCGGGGTCTCGCTTCGGGGCGCGAGGGGGAGGCACCCGCTACGGGGCGCCCGGGGGCGGTGGCCCTCAGCAGTGACACATTCGACGGCACATGGCACGCTCACCTGCCGGCAGCGTGCCGGTGGGGGTCCAGTTCGTCGTCGCAGTCATGTGAGCCAGTAAAACAGATGAGCCGAATTGCACCCAACTGTTCGACGGCGAATGTCCGCATTGCGGACACCAACCGCTCCCACCTGGGGTGATACGACTCGACGCCGCCACCGGGGCGTCCGGATGGTGGCGGCGTCGAGGATGCCCGGGGCGGGCGGGGCTCAGGCGGTCGCGGCGAGCGGGGTCACGACCGGCTTCTCCAGGTGCACGAAGCTCAGCCGGCTGCTGACCTGCTCGACGGCGGTCTGCCGGTAGCCCTGGCGGGCGTACAGTCGCAGGTTGCCGAGGCTGCGGTGGCCGGTGAACAGCCGGTAGGCCGTCACCGGACGGCTGTCCTCGGCCATCCGGCGCTCCAGCGCCTCCAGGAGCCGGCCGCCCAGGCCGTGCCGCTGCATCCGGGGGTGGACCACCAGACGCCCTATCCGGCCGATGCCCTCGGCGTCGACGTGGCCGCGGACGGCGCCCACCACCTCGTCGCCCAGGCGGGCGACCAGGACGTGCTGCTCGGTCAGTTCGGCACGGAGGCTCTCCAGGCTCTGTGTCAGGGGCTCGATCGCCCAGTCGCTGTACAGCTCCGCCTCGGGCTGGTAGCCCAGGTACTGGAGCTTGAGGATCTGCTCCGCGTCCTCGGCCGCAGCGGCCGAGATGATCACGCTCATGCCCATGTGGAGGGGCCTCCCCAGTCGTCGTGCCCGGCGCGCAGAGGGTGGCGCGCTCACGCTCAGTATCCGAGCGTATGTGCCACCGTCAAGAGTGACGTTCGCCAGCGTGCTACCCGGGCGTCAGGTTCTCTCAACCTTCGGAGGGGCAGACGTGGCAAGGGTCACGCCGCGGTGGGGGTGGGGGCGCGGCGGGCCCGAGGGGCGGCGGCGGGCGTGGGGCACCCGGGTGAGGCGGTCACCCAGCGCGAGATGGGCGGGGGGCGTGGTCAGGGGTAGCGCTCGGCGTGGAGGAGGAGGCGCAGGCAGGCCAGGCAGCGGGAGCGGGTGGGACCGATCGAGCCGCGCGGCATGCCGAGGCGCTCGGAGAGCTCCCGGTAGGTCGGTGGCGGATCCTCGGCGAGGGCGGCGATCAGCTGGGGGCAGCGGCCGGGCAGGGCGGCGACGGTCTCGCGGACCACGCGGCGGCGGTGTTCGGCGAGGTAGACGTCCTCGGCGGAAGGGACGGGCGGAATGGCGGTGCGCACACCGTGCATGACGGGCCCGGGCGGGGCCGGTTACGCCCGGACCGGGGCGCGCACGCGGGAGGGGCGCGCCGGTCGGCCCGCCGCGCCCCTCCCCCGCCACTCCAGGGGTCGGCCGCTACACCCACTCCTGCTGCCGCGCCAGGTCCGCCTTCACCTCGGCGAGCTGGACCGCGACGGCCGAGGGGGCGGTGCCGCCGCGCCCGTTGCGGGCGGCGATGGCACCGTGCACGCTGAGCACCGAGCGGACCTCGGGGGTCAGGTGCTCGGAGATCGAGGCGAACTGCTCGTCCGTCAGGTCCCCCAGTTCGATGCCCTGGGCCTCGCAGACCTTGACGCAGGCTCCGGCGACCTCGTGCGCGACCCGGAACGGCACGCCCTGCTTGACCAGCCACTCGGCGATGTCGGTGGCGAGCGAGAAGCCGGCCGGGGCCAGCTCCTCCAGCCGCTCCCGGTGCACGGTGAGGGTGGCCATCATCCCGGTGAACGCGGGCAGCAGCACCTCCAGCGTGTCGCAGGAGTCGAAGACCGGCTCCTTGTCCTCCTGGAGGTCCCGGTTGTAGGCGAGCGGCAGCGCCTTGAGCGTGGCCAGCAGGCCGGTCAGGTTGCCGATCAGCCGGCCGGACTTGCCGCGGGCGAGCTCGGCGATGTCCGGGTTCTTCTTCTGCGGCATGATCGAGGAGCCGGTGGAGAAGGCGTCGTGCAGGGTGATGAAGCCGAACTCCTTGGTGTTCCAGATGATCACCTCCTCCGCGATCCGGGAGAGGTTGACGCCGATCATCGCGGTGACGAAGGCGAACTCGGCGACGAAGTCGCGCGAGGCGGTGCCGTCGATGGAGTTGCCGACCGAGCCGCCCTCGAAGCCGAGGTCGGCGGCGACGGCCTGCGGGTCGAGGCCGAGCGAGGAGCCGGCCAGTGCGCCGGAGCCGTACGGGGAGACGGCGGTGCGGGCGTCCCACTGGCGCAGCCGCTCGGCGTCCCGGCCGAGGGCCTGCACGTGCGCGAGGACGTGGTGGGCGAAGAGCACCGGCTGGGCGTGCTGGAGGTGGGTGCGGCCCGGCATCGCGGTGTCCGGGTGCGCCTCGGCGAGGCCGACCAGGGCGTGCTGGAGGTCGAGCAGCAGGCCGCCAATGGTCCTGGCGTGGTCCCGCAGGTACATCCGGAACAGGGTGGCGATCTGGTCGTTGCGCGAGCGCCCGGCCCGCAGCTTGCCGCCGAGGTCGGCGCCGAGGCGCTCCAGCAGGCCGCGCTCCAGGGCGGTGTGGACGTCCTCGTCGGCGACGGTGCCGACGAAGGTGCCCTCCTGGACGTCCGCGAGCAGCTGGTCGAGGCCCGCCAGCATGCCGGCCAGCTCCTCGTCGGAGAGCAGACCGGCCTTGTGCAGCACCCGGGCGTGGGCCTTGGAGCCGGCGATGTCGTACGGGGCGAGGCGCCAGTCGAAGTGGACCGAGGCGGAGAGCCTGGCCAGCGCCTCGGACGGGCCGTCGGCGAAGCGCGCGCCCCAGAGGCGGACGTCGGAGGACTGCTGGGCGGTCATCGCGGTGGCTCCTTACACTTGTGCAGTGGGTGGCATAAGTATGCATGATGCCGTATGAAACACAAAACCCCTGCTGCGGGAGCTCCCGCAGCAGGGGTCCGGCCGGACAGGTGCTACTGCGCCTTGGCCTGGGCGAGTTGCATGAGGTGGTCGGCCAGCGCCTGGCCGCCGGCGGGGTCGCGGCTGATCAGCAGCACGGTGTCGTCACCCGCGATGGTGCCGATGATCTCGAACACCTCGGCCTGGTCGATCGCCGAGGCGAGGAACTGCGCGGCCCCGGGCGGGGTGCGCAGCACGACCAGGTTGCCGGAGGCCGTGGCGGAGACCATGAGCTCGCCGGCCAGCCGGGCCATCCGACCCTCGCTGGCCGACTCCCCCATCGGCGCGCGCGGCGTGCGGTCGCCGCCCTCGGCCGGGACGGCGTAGATCAGCGCGCCGTCGCGGTTGCGGATCTTGACCGCGCCCAGCTCGTCCAGGTCCCGGGAGAGGGTGGCCTGGGTGACCACGAGTCCGTCGTCGGCGAGCAGCTTGGCGAGCTGGCTCTGCGAACGCACGGGCTGGCGGGTGAGCAGGTCCACGATCCGCCGGTGGCGCGCGGTGCGGGTCTGCGGGACCTGCGGCGTCGGGCCGGCGGCGGACGGGCCGGAGCGGGAATCGGTCATGTGATTATTCTCCCGGACGACGGTCAACTCGCATCGGCCGGGGCGCTCTCTCGCACCGTCCGGAGGATGCCCGGCAGCGCGGCGAGGAAGGCGTCCGCCTCCTGCTCGGTGAGCACCAGCGGCGGCGCCAGCCGTACGGCGTCCGGGACGGCGGCGTTGACCAGGAAGCCCGCCTGCTGGGCGGCGGCCTGGATCCGGGCGGAGACCGGCCGGGTGAGCACGATGCCGAGCAGCAGGCCGGACCCGCGCACGTGCGAGACCAGCGGGTCGCCGATCGCCTCGATGCCGTGCCGCAGCCGGTCGCCGATCTTGCGGGCGTGCTCCAGCAGGCCCTCGGACTCGATGGTGTCCAGCACCGCGAGTCCGGCCGCGGCGGCCACCGGGTTGCCGCCGAAGGTGGTGCCGTGCTGGCCCGGGGTGAGCAGCTCGGCGGCCTCGCCGAAGGCCAGCACCGCGCCCATCGGCAGGCCGCCGCCGAGCGCCTTGGCCAGGGTGACGACGTCCGGCTCGATGCCCTCGAAGGCCTGGTGGGCGAACCAGTACCCGGTGCGGCCGATGCCGGTCTGGATCTCGTCCAGGACGAGCAGGGTGCCGGTGGCCCGGGTGATCTCGCGGGCGGCCGCCAGATAGCCCTCGGGCAGCGGGATCGCGCCGTTCTCGCCCTGGATCGGCTCCAGGAAGACGGCCGCGGTCTCGGTGGTGACGGCCGCGCGCAGGGCCTCGACGTCGCCGAACGGGACGTGGGTGACGTCGCCGGGCAGCGGGCGGAACGGGTCCTGCTTGGCGGGCTGGCCGGTGAGCGCGAGGGCGCCCATCGTCCGGCCGTGGAAGCCGCCCTGGAGCGCGACCAGGTGGGTGCGGCCGGTGCGCCGGCTGATCTTGAAGGCGGCCTCGTTGGCCTCGGCGCCGGAGTTGCAGAAGAACACCCGGCCGCCCTCGCGGCCGTCCAGCCGCAGCAGCCGCTCGGCGAGGGCGATGGTCGGCTCGGCCATGAAGAGGTTGGAGACGTGGCCGAGGGTGGCGATCTGCTTGCTGACGGCCTCGACGACCGCCGGGTGGGCGGTGCCGAGGGCGTTGACGGCGATGCCGCCGAGCAGGTCGGTGTACTCCTTGCCGTCGGCGTCCCAGAGCTTGACGCCCTCGCCGCGCACCAGCGGGATCCGGGGGGTGCCGTAGTTGTCGGTGAAGGTGTGCTGCCACCGGTCGGTGAGCTGCTCGTTGTGCGTCATGCCAGTCCCCCGGTCACGGTCGGTTCGTCGTCCGGCACGACCATCGTGCCGATGCCCTCGTCGGTGAAGATCTCCAGCAGCAGGCTGTGCTGCACCCGGCCGTCCAGCACGCGGGCGGTGCCCACGCCGGAGCGGACGGCGCGCAGGCAGCCCTCCATCTTGGGGAGCATGCCGCTGGCCAGACCGGGCAGCAGCGCCTCCAGTTCACTGGCGTTGAGCTGGCTGATCACGTCGTCGGAGTTCGGCCAGTCCTTGTACAGGCCCTCGACGTCGGTCAGCACCACCAGCATCTCGGCGCCGAGGGCGACCGCCAGCGCCGCGGCCGCCGTGTCGGCGTTGATGTTGTACACGTGGCCGTCGGCGCCGCGGGCGATCGAGGAGATGACCGGGATCCGGCCGTCGGCGATCAGCGCCTTCACCGCGCCGGCCTCGATGTTGACGATGTCGCCGACCAGGCCGATGTCGACCTGCTCGCCGTCGACCACCGCGTAGCGCTTGACGGCCGTCATGGTGTGGGCGTCCTCGCCGGTCATGCCGACGGCGAACGGGCCGTGCTCGTTGAGCAGGCCGACCAGCTCGCGCTGGACCTGGCCGGCCAGCACCATCCGGACCACGTCCATGGTCTCGGGGGTGGTGACGCGCAGGCCGTTGGTGAAGTTGGACTCCAGGCCGAGCTTGTCCAGCTGGGCGCTGATCTGCGGGCCGCCGCCGTGCACCACGACGGGGTGCAGTCCGGCGTAGCGGAGGAAGACGACGTCCTGAGCGAAGGCCGCCTTGAGGCTCTCGTCGACCATGGCGTTGCCACCGAACTTGATCACGATGGTCTTGCCGTGGAAGCGCTCCAGCCAGGGCAGCGCCTCGATCAGCGTCATGGCCTTGGGCAACGCGGTGTTGTTGCGGGCCTGTTCGCCCTTGGGTGCGATCTGCACGGGATTCCCTCGTCGGAACGGATGTCGCGGCTCGGCGGATCAGCTGGAGTAGGCGCTGTTCTCGTGGACGTAGTCGGCCGTGAGGTCGTTGGTCCACAGCGAGGCGCTCGCCGTGCCGGCGTTCAGGTTCGCGGTGATGACGACGTCGCGGGCCTTCATGTCCACCAGCCCACGGTCCTCGCCCACGCCGCCGTCCTTGCAGACCCAGACGCCGTTGATGGCCACGTCGAGCCGGTCGGGGTCGAAGGCGGCGGCGGTGGTGCCGATCGCGGACAGCACCCGGCCCCAGTTGGGGTCCTCGCCGTGGATGGCGCACTTGAGCAGGTTGTTGCGGCTGATCGTGCGGGCGACCTCGACGGCCTCGTCCTCGGTGGCGGCACCGGTGACGTCGATCCGGATGTCCTTGCTGGCGCCCTCGGCGTCACCGATCAGCTGGCGGGCCAGGTCGGCGCTGACGGTGCGGACGGCCTCGGCGAACTCGGCCCGGTCCGGGGTGATGCCGGTGGCGCCGGAGGCGAGCAGCAGCACGGTGTCGTTGGTCGACATGCAGCCGTCGGAGTCGATCCGGTCGAAGGTGGTGCGGGTGGCGCCGCGCAGCGCCGCGTCCAGGTCGGCGGCGTCCAGGTCGGCGTCGGTGGTGAGCACGACCAGCATGGTGGCCAGGCTCGGGGCGAGCATGCCCGCGCCCTTGGCCATGCCGCCGACCGTCCAGCCGGCCGGGCTGGTGAACTGGGCGGTCTTGTGGACGGTGTCGGTGGTCTTGATGGCGATCGCGGCGGCCTCGCCGCCGGTCTCGCTGAGCCGGCGGGCGGCCAGGGTGACGCCGGGCAGCAGGACGTCCATCGGCAGCCGGACGCCGATCAGGCCGGTGGAGGCGACGGCGACCTCGCCGGCGTTGAGCTCCAGCTCCGCGGCGACCCGCTCCGCGGTGGCGTGGGTGTCCTGGAAGCCGGCCGGGCCGGTGCAGGCGTTGGCGCCACCGGAGTTGAGGACGACGGCGGAGACCTGGCCGCCCTTGAGGACCTGCTGGGACCAGAGCACGGGCGCGGCCTTGACCCGGTTGGCGGTGAAGACGCCGGCGGCGGCGAGCGAGGGGCCGTCGTTGACCACCAGGGCGAGGTCCGGAGTGCCGGAGGCCTTGATGCCCGCGGTCACGCCGGCGGCGCGGAAGCCCTTGGCGGCGGTCACGCCGATGTTCGAGGTGGTCACGGTGCGACTCCGTTCAGGGGAAGGCCCAGTTCCTCGGGCAGGCCGAGGGCGATGTTCATGCTCTGCACCGCGCCGCCCGCGGTGCCCTTGACGAGGTTGTCGATCGCGCTGATCGCGACGATCCGCCCGGCGGTGGCGTCCAGGGCGACCTGGACCAGGGCGGTGTTGGCGCCGTAGACGCTGCTGGTCTGCGGCCACTGCCCCTCGGGCAGCAGGTGGACGAAGGGCTCGTCCTCGTAGGCCTCGGCGTAGGCGGCGCGCAGGCTCTCGGCGCTCACGCCCGGCTTCGCCTTGGCGGAGCAGGTGGCGAGGATGCCGCGCGGCATCGGGACGAGGGTGGGGGTGAAGGAGACGGTCACCCGCTCGCCGGCGACCGGGGTGAGGTTCTGCACCATCTCCGGGGTGTGCCGGTGCACGCCGCCGACGCCGTACGGGCTGACGCTGCCCATGACCTCGCTGCCGAGCAGGTGGGTCTTGGCGGCCTTGCCCGCGCCGGAGGTGCCGGACGCGGCGACCACGACGGCCTCCGGCTCGGCGAGCCGGGCCGCGTACGCCGGGAAGAGCGCCAGGGAGACGGCCGTCGGGTAGCAGCCGGGCACGGCGATCCGGTTGCTGCCCTTCAACGCGGCGCGGTGGCCGGGGAGTTCGGGCAGTCCGTAGGGCCAGGTGCCGGCGTGGGCGGTGCCGTAGAACTGCTCCCAGTCGGTGGCGGCCTTGAGTCGGAAGTCGGCGCCGCAGTCGATCACCAGGACGTTCTGGCCGAGGGCCTCGGCGACGGCGGCGGACTGGCCGTGCGGCAGCGCCAGGAACACCACGTCGTGGTCGGCCAGCACCTCGGGGGTGGTGGGCTCCAGGACGCGGTCGGCCAGCGGGATCAGGTGCGGCTGCAGCGCGCCCAGTCTGGTGCCTGCGTTCGAGCCGCCGGTCAGCGCCCCGATCTCCACCTCGGGGTGGCCGAGCAGCAGACGCAGCACCTCGCCGCCCGCGTATCCGCTCGCGCCGGCGACGGCGACTCGCAATGCCATGGCGTTCCTCCTTCGTCGTGGCATGAATATACGCGGGACGGAAAAACCATGCAAGGCTGGGTGTCGCCCGGACCCGGGAGCTGACCCGGGCGCCCACGCGCTACCGCTTGACCGCGCGCAGCACCACGAACTTGGGGTTCCCGGCGACGAGTTGGCAGTTGCCGAAGAGCTTGCGCAGCTTGACGTGGTACCCGAGGTGCCGGTTGCCGACCACCCAGAGCTCGCCGCCGGGCCGCAGTGCCCGCCGGGCACCGGTGAACATCCGCCAGGCGGTGGCGTCGGTGGTGGCCTGGTGGGAGTGGAACGGCGGGTTGTTGAGCACCAGGTCCACCGAGCCGGCGGCGAACACCGCCGGGTCGAGCGCGTCGGCGGTGCGGAACTCGGCCGGGGCGTCCGGGCCCAGGTTGGTGCGGAAGGTCTCCTCGGCGGAGGCCACCGCCTGGTGGGACTCGTCCACGAACACCAGCTCGGCGCCCGGCCCGGCCAGCGCGGCGGCCGTGCCGACCACGCCGTTGCCGCAGCCGAGGTCGACCACCCGGTCGCCGGGGGCCGGGGTGGGCAGGTGGGCCAGGAAGAAGCGGGTGCCGATGTCGAGCCGCTCGGCGCAGAAGGTGCCGGCGTGGTTGACGACCGTACGGCCGGCGGCGGGGCCGATGTCCGGCGGCAGCGCGTAGCGGTGCGGCCACGGGCTGGGGCCGGGGTCGAGCGCCGGGTCGGGGGTGCAGAAGATCAGCCGGGCCTTGCGGACGGCCAGCGAGGTGCGGGTCGGGCCGAGGACCTTCTCGAACAGCTCCAGGGTGGAGGTGTGGATCTCGGTCACCATGCCGGTGCCGACCACGACCGTGCCGGGGTGGATCGCCGGGGCGAGCCGGTGCAGCTGGTCCTCCAGCAGGGCCAGGCTCTTGGGGACGCGCACCAGCAGGACGTCGATCCGCTCCGGCGGGGTGTCCCGGGTGGTGAGCAGCCGGGCCTCGTCGACGGCGGCGCCGGCCCGGGCGAGGTTCTCCCGGGTGGCCCGCCGGCCGAGGTGGGAGTCGGTGATCTGGACCGGTTCGTACACCGCCAGCGCGGTGGCGAGCGCGCCCCAGCGGTCGCCGAGGACGGCGATCCGGCGGCCGGCCAGTTCGGTGGCGACGCCGTCGGCGCTGTCGGCCTCGCCGGCGAGGTGGCGCAGCAGGTACTCGTCGGCGGCGTCCCAGGCCCGCAGCCGCTCGCGCGGGTCCGCCGGGAAGCGGGTGAGGTCGAGGGCGCCCCAGGGCGTGGCGAACGAGGTGGCCGGCGCGGAAGCGGCGGGCGTGGTCTGCGGATTCATCGTGTTCTCAGGCTATCCGAAGGCCCGCCGGGGAACGGTTCGGCAGATACTGGAAGAGCCCGGCCGAGAGGGGTGAGGGCGATGGACTGGAAGCTCGAAGTCGTGGTGGTCCCGGTGGCGGATGTGGACCGCGCGAAGCTCTTCTACGAGGAGCAGGCCGGCTTCAGGGTGGACCACGACACCCGGCTGCGTGACGGGGTCCGGGTGGTCCAGCTGACTCCCCCGGGTTCGCGCTGCTCGATCGTGGTGGGCACCGGGGTGATCGACGCGGCGCCCGGCTCGGTGAAGGGACTCCAGCTGGTGGTGGCCGACATAGAGAAGGCGCACGCGGAGCTGGCGGCGCGCGGCGTGGAGGTCAGCCCGGTCCAGCACTTCGTGGCGGGATCGCGGGTGAACGGGCACGGCGAGGCCTGGAACAACTTCGTGTTCTTCAACGACCCGGACGGCAACGGCTGGGCCGTCCAGGAGGCGCCCGCGGCGGCTTAGGACGCGACCCGGTACGGCGTGGGACACGGCTCGGGACGCGGCTTGGGTAGGCTCCGGGGATGGCTGAACACGAGGGAAGCGTGCGGGTGGACGTCTGGATCTGGTCCGTCCGGCTGGCCAAGACGCGCTCGCTGGCCGCGGCCGCCTGCAAGGCCGGGCACGTGCGGGTGAACGGCGAGCGGGCCAAGCCGGCCCAGACGCTCAAGCCCGGGGACGAGGTCCGGGTCCGCGAGGAGGGCCACGAGCGGGTCGTCGAGGTGAAGAAGCTGATCCGCAAGCGGGTCGGAGCCCCGGTCGCGGCGGAGTGCCTGGTCGACAACAGCCCGCCGCGGCCGCCCCGGGAGTTCGTGGCACCGGCCTTCGAGCGGGACCGCGGCGCGGGGCGCCCGACCAAGCGGGAGCGCCGCGACCTGGACCAGCTGCGCGGACGGTAGTCGGCAGTCGCGCTACGCCGCCGTGTCGGTGAGCACCCGGGCCAGGAAGGTGTCGAGGTTGAGCACCGTGCGGGCGACCTGGTCCTCCAGTGGCAGCGACTCGTCGGGCCGGGTGACCAGGGTGGACTTCTTCAGCCCGCGGACGTAGAGCGAACAGGCCAGGTCGGCGCAGATGTACGTGCCGACGGTGTTGCCCTCCCGCCCGGCGGCCCCGGCCCGGCGGGCGGCCAGCAGCGCGACGCCCGACCCGGCGTGCGCGGTGATGCACAGCGAGCACACGTTGGTCTTGGTCAGGCTGCGCCGGATCATCGGCGAGCGCAGCGTCACCCCGACCAGCTCGCCCCCGTACGGCGCCACCAGGTACGCCCGGTCGGGCGCGCCCTGGTCCCGCCAGCCGAGGAAGTCCAGGCTCTCCCACGGCAGTTCGGCCAGGCCCCGGGGCAGGTTGAGCCGACGGGCCTCGCCCTTGGAGCAGTTGACGAAGGACGCGCGGATCTCTGGGTCGCTGAGCGGTTCCATGGCGCGGAAGCTAACACCGGCCGCCGGGCCGTGTCGCGTCAATTTCTCCCGGTACGCACCGGATGGGCAGCCTGCAGTGCGAGCCGCCGCGGGGCGTCCTCGCCGATCCGGGTGAGCAGGTCGTCCAGGGCGAGGAAGGCCTCCCAGTGCTCCCGGCCGGTGGCCTCCGGTGACGGGCTGTCAGTGCCCGGCCATAGTCTGCGATGGCCGGTCCCGGCGCCGGAGGGGGGCGCCGGGACGGGCCATGAGTCACGGCTTCACGGCTTCACAGTGCCACGGCTTCACGCCTTGAGGGCGACGCCGGCGTAGGCGGAGACGTCCTGCCAGCCCTCCGGCAGCTCCGTGGTGCGGACGTGGCCGGCGGTGGGGCGCCAGAGCGGCAGTTGGACGAGCCCGGGGCCGACGAACTCGAAGTCGCCGAAGAAGGGTTCGACGCCCGCCCGGGGCCGCAGCACCAGCGGGGCGCTGGCGCTCTTGTAGATCCGGGCGCCCTCGGCGGCGCTCTCGCGGGAGGCGAAGTCGGGGCTGCCGTGGGAGAGGATCAGGGCGCTGCCGGGGGCGAGCGCGTCGCGCAGGGTGCGGACGATCCGCTCGGCGCCCTCCTCGTCGCGGATGAAGTGCAGGACGGCGACGAGCATCAGCGCGACGGGCTGGGAGAGGTCGACGGCGGCGGCCAGCGCGGGGTGGCCGAGGATCGTCTCCGGGTCGCGCAGGTCAGCCTCGATGACCGAGGTGTGCCCGGCCGGGTGGCCGGCCAGCAGGGCGCGGGCGTGGGTGGCGACGATCGGGTCGTTGTCCACGTAGACCACCCGGGCGTCCGGGGCGACCCGCTGGGCGACCTCGCTGGTGGAGCCCACGGTCGGGATCCCGGTGCCGATGTCGATGAACTGGCGGATCCCCCGGCCCGCCGCGAACTCGACGGCCCGGCCGAGGAACTGCCGGTTGGTGCGGGCCAGCAGCGGCAGCGCCGGGTAGGCGGCTATCGCGGCCTGGGCGGCCCTGCGGTCCGCCTCGAAGTTGTCCTTGCCGCCCAGGTAGTAGTCGTACATCCGGGCGGTGTGCGGGATGCCGGTGTCGAGTTCGCTCGGCGGCTGCCAGTCGTCGGCTCTGGCCCACTCCCAGCCGGTGCGGGTGTCCTGGTCGACGGCCGCGGTGTCCTCGTGCGTCATGTTCCGCCCCCAATGCGCAATGCCGGAATGTGCCTACTGCCCCGTAACACGCGGTGCGCGGTGATCGTATCCAACGACTCGCCGTGGAAACAGCGGGAGTTCAGGTTTACGCAACACCGGCGAAAGCGAGTGTGTGCACGTCAAAGGCGGTGCCGACGGCGGCGCCGGATCGCCGGGCGGGGCCGTCCTCTCTATGCTGGCTGCCGATGACTGCCGACCGCCGCACCGTACTGCGCACCGCCGCCAAGCTGGCCGCCCTGTCCGCCTCCGGCGGGCTCCTCACGTCCTGCGGCAGCGGCACGCCCCGCCGCGCCGAGCCCGGGGCGGCGCTCGCCGCGCACCCCGGCAGTGTCGACCCCCAGCACACCACCGACCCGGCCTGGAACGGCGGTGAGGGGCCCGCCTCCCCCGCCCCGACCGCCCCGGCCCCGACCGCCCCGGCGCCCACCGCCACGGCGACCCCGACCGCGGCCCAGTCCTCCGCCCCGCCGACCCCGCCCGTGCTGGCGCCGCTGGCGGCCGGCACGCCGTACGAGGTGGTGCACGGGCCGCGCACCGGCAAGAACGTGGCGCTCACCTTCCACGGCAGCGGGGACCCGAAGCTCGCCACCGCCCTGCTGGAGGCCGCCGAGCAGCGCGGCGTCAAGCTGACCGTGATGGTGGTCGGCAGCTGGCTGGACCAGCAGCCGCAGATGGCCCGGCGGATCCTGGACGGCGGCCACGAGCTGGGCAACCACACCCAGAACCACCTCAACATCTCCGCGATGACCCCGGATCAGGCCCGCGCCGAGATCGCCCAGTGCGCCGACCGGCTGAAGGCGCTGACCGGATCGATCGGCCGCTGGTTCCGCCCCTCGGCCGCGCAGTACGCCACCTCGATGGTGACCGAGCAGGCCAAGGCCGTCGGCTACGAGCACGTGCTGTCCTTCGACGTCGACCCGCGCGACTACAACGACCCGACCGCCGCCGAGCTGCAGCGCCGGGTGCTGAACGGGGTGCGCGGCGGCTCGGTGGTGGCCCTGCACATGGGCCACCAGTGCACCATCGACGCGCTGCCGGCGATCCTGGACGGGCTGGCCAAGGCGGGGCTCAAGCCGGTCACCGCCAGTCAGCTGTGCGCCTGACCGGCTGATCGGTCCACGCAATCGATCCGGGCCGGTCAGGCCGGGTCGGGTCGGTCAGGCCGGGCCGGGTCCGTCAGGCCATCGGGTCGTCGTCCTTGTACGGGCGCAGCCGCAGCGTCCGGGCGTCCTTCGCCCGGATCTCGTCGGCCTGCTGGACCAGCTCCTCCAGGTCGTCCCGCCCGGCGTGGATGAACCGCCCGTGCAGCGCGTCGAAGCGGCCGCGCGCCGCGTCCACGGTGACCG
Source organism: Kitasatospora sp. NPDC053057 (assembly GCF_044546945.1). Taxonomy (NCBI): domain Bacteria; kingdom Bacillati; phylum Actinomycetota; class Actinomycetes; order Kitasatosporales; family Streptomycetaceae; genus Kitasatospora; species Kitasatospora sp. NPDC053057. The sequence continues at coordinate 180,708 of NZ_JBITZP010000010.1, forward strand.
CGACCACGTACGGGATCGAGCCCCAGGCCTTCATGTCCCGGAACATCGGCATCGCGGCGGTCATGTCGGTGGCCACCGCGCCGGGGCTGATGTCGAGGACCACGACGCCGTGCTGGGCCAGCGAGTCCGCCATGTTGTCGGAGAGCTGGAGCAGCGCGCCCTTGGAGGTCGCGTACGCGGTGTAGTTGCCGTCCGGGCGCAGCGCGAATCCGGTGTTGAGGTTGATCACCCGGCCGCTGCGGCGGGCGACCATGCCGGGCAGGACGCAGCGCAGCAGGTTGTAGGGGCCGCGCAGGTTGGTCTCGATCACCTGCCACCACTGGTTGGGGTCGGTCTCCCACAGCGGTACCTCGGCGCGGTCGACCATGCCGGCGTTGTTGACCAGCAGGTTGATCGGCCCGAGGTCGCGCTCGACCAGGCGGACGGCCTCGCGCACCGAGCCGTGGCGGCAGACGTCGGCGGTGACGGCGACGCCCCGGGAGCCGTGCTTGACGCACTCCTTGAGGGTGGCGGTCAGCGTGTCGTGGGTGCGGCCGACCAGGCCGACGGCCATGCCATCGGCCGCCAGTCCGATGGCGATCTCCCTGCCGATGCCCCGGCCGGCGCCGGTGACCAGGGCGACCTGTCCTGTGAGCGATCCCGTCGGCACCGTGTGCTCCCTTCCCGTCCCCGGCCCCCGTCTGCGGCATTCTGTCGGGCGCCGGGCGGCCGCGGCCCCGGGCACACGCCGCGGCCGGCCCGGCCTCACCCGTTCGGAGGGCCGTCCGCGACGGCATCGCGCCGGGCCGCGCGCTGGCACTGCGCCGGGGAGGGGGTGACCTACTCGCCAGTACGGAGTAGTAACGTCGTCGGGGCGGTGACCGGTGCACCCATTCCGGTACACCGACCCGTTGACCAGCGGCTCGCTGGGCCACCACTTCGCTGGGCGACCCCCAGCACCACCGAAGGGCAACTGAGTGAGTGACATCGCGCGCGTCGGAGTAGTCGGCTGCGGCCTGATGGGGTCGGGCATCGCCGAGGTCTTCGCCCGGGCCGGGCTGGACGTCATGGTGTCGGAGGCCAGCGGTGAGGCGCTGGAGTTCGGGCGCACCCGGCTGACCAATTCCCTGGAGACGGCGGTCAAGCGCGGCAAGCTGACCCCGGAGCAGCGGGACGAGGCGCTGTCCCGGCTGTCCTTCACCGTCGAGCTGTCCGACTTCGCCGACCGCGACCTGGTGGTCGAGGCGGTCGCCGAGCGCGAGGACATCAAGGTCAAGATCTTCGAGACCCTGGACCGGGTGATCCAGCGCCGCGACGCGATCCTGGCCTCCAACACCTCCTCGATCCCGATCGTGAAGCTGGCCGCCGCCACCTCCCGCCCGGAGCAGGTCATCGGCCTGCACTTCTTCAACCCGGCGCCGGTGCAGAAGCTGGTCGAGGTCATCCCGACCCTGACCACCTCGGCCACCACCACCGAGCGGGTCGAGGCGTTCGCCTCTCAGGTGCTCGCCAAGGAGCCGATCCGCGCCCGCGACCGGGCCGGCTTCGTGGTCAACGCGCTGCTCGTGCCGTACCTGCTCTCCGCGGTGCGGATGTTCGAGTCGGGCGTGGCCACCGCCTCCGACATCGACAAGGGCATGGAGGCCGGCTGCGCCCACCCGATGGGCCCGCTGCGGCTGTGCGACCTGATCGGCCTGGACACCATCGTCTCGATCGCCGAGTCGATGTACGACGAGTACAAGGAGCCGCTGTACGCCGCTCCGCCGCTGCTGTCCCGGATGGTCGACGCGGGCCTGCTGGGCCGCAAGTCGGGCCGCGGCTTCTACGACTACACCGCGAGCGCCTGAGCCTCGACGGCGAGGGCGCGGCCGCACCAGGTAGGTGCGGCCGCGCCCTCGCCGAGTTCCCGACGGCCCCGGCTACTTGACCCCGGCCTCCGCGCAGGCCTCCTCGTACTGCTGGGTGCAGATGTCGGACGCCTTGTAGAGCCCGCCGACGACGACGGTGGCCTCCACCCTCGACTTGGTCACCACGATCGGGGTGAGCAGCAGTGAGGGGATGTGCAGCCCGCCGCTGTCCGTGGACGAGGTCGCGGTGGTGCTGATGTCCATGCCCTCGGCCAGCTGGACGGCGATGCTGCCCGCCGCGTCCGTCTCGGGCTTGTACGGCTTGTAGATGGTGTAGGCCTGCTCGCCCGTGAGCACCCGGCGGATCGCGTCGATGGAGGCGTCCTGGCCGCCCACCGGCACGTTCTTGATGCCCGCGGCCTTCAGGGCGTCGATGACGGCGGCGGCCATCCCGTCGTTCGCGGCGTAGACGGCCTGGATCCCGTTCTTCCCGAGGCTCTGGATGGCCTCGTTCGTCTTCGCCGTGGCCACCTCCGGCTTCCACTCGCCGGACTGCTCGTAGGCGATCTTGACCTTGCCGTCCAGCGCCAGGTGCGCGCCCGTCTTGAACTGCGCCGCGTTGGGGTCGGACTCGGCGCCGTCGATCATCACGACGTTGGCCGAGGAGGCCTTCGGGCCGAGGGCGTCGAGCAGGGACTGGCCCTGGAGCTGTCCGGTCTGCTGGTTGTCGAAGGAGACGTACGCGGCGACCTTGCCCTGGGCCAGCCGGTCGTAGGCGACGACCTTCACGCCCTTGGCGTTGGCGGCGTCCACCCACGGGGCGGTGAGCTTGGCGTCGACCGGGTCGAGCAGGATGACCTTCACGCCCTTGGCGATCATGTCGTCGAACTGCTTCTTCTGGGCGTTCGCGTCGCCGCCCGCGTTGGCGTAGCTCACCGTGCACTTCGTGCAGAGGCCCGCCACCGTCTTCTCGATCAGCGGCTTGTCGAACGCGTCGTACCGGGTGGAGGACGTGCTCTCCGGTAGTAGCAGACCGATGCCCTCGCTGCCTCCGCCGGCCGCCGGCGTCTGGGTCGCGACAGTCTGACCGCAGGCCGTGAGGGCGAGTGCGAGCGACACGGCGGCCGTGCCCGTGGCCGCGAGACGCATGGGTCTGATCATGATCGGTGGTGCCTCCTGTACTGCGCCGCAACACTGCGGCAGGGGAGGGAGTCAAACGCCACCGGGTGAATGCGTCAATGCGGGAGGGATCCTTCGTTATCCCCCTGCTCGATTCGTTATGGGATGAACAGGACTTTCACACTCCCTTGGGTATTTCGCGGGGGGCCGGATGCCGGTGCGGCGGGAGACCTGGGCGAACGGCCTCCCGCCACTGCTCCGACCTGGGCGTCAGCTGTTGATGGCGTAGCTGTCGCCGTAGACCTTCCACTTGAGCGGGGGGTTGAGGTCGAAGTTCCCGGCGTTGAGGAACACCGACTGCTCGGTGTCGACCCGGCTGGTGTCGGAGTGCGCCGCCTCCTTCTTCATGGCCACCTTGCGGGCGTCCAGGAAGGCCTTGAGGTAGGTGGCCTCGTCGCCACCCTGGGCGGGCGTCCTGGCCTTCTTCATGGCGGCCGCGCGGATGCCGCCGAAGCTGTCGGAGCTGTTGCCCGGGCCGTGCATCACGATGGCGTCGTAGTAGGCGAACTGGCCGAGCGCGCGCAGGCCGTCGCTCTTGGCCTGGCTGACGGCGGGGTTGAAGTACACCCGGTCGCGCTCGTCGTTCTGGGCCTGCTGGAAGGCCTGGTCCTTGGCGGCGGCGGCCCAGTCCTTGACGAAGGGGGCGCCGAGGCCGGCGTGCGAGTCGCTGCCGTTGACCTTCTTCAGCGCGGGCAGGTACTTGGCGAGGACGTTGCCAGGCTTGAGGTCGGTGTAGTGCTGGACCAGCTCCAGCATGTCGCCCGTGCCCGAGCAGAAGCCGATGATGCCGGCGGTGTAGCCGCGGCCGTCACCGATGTCCTCGATGTACTTGTACTGGGCCTTCCAGTCCAGCGACGAGTTCTCCGCGCTGGACACCAGCTGCATCGCGATGTCCTTCTTGTGCGGGTCGTCGAGGCCGACTCCCTTGAGCTGGGCGGACGCTGCGGCCGCGGGGGCGGCCTGGGCGGCCGAGGTGGCCGCGACGGTGAGGGGTGCGGCCACCAGGGCGGCGGCCAGGGCGATGCGGAGGGCACGACGGGGCTGAGGGCGCATTGAGGCTCCGGTTCCGTGGGTTAGGAAACCTTCCTAACGAGAAGAAAACGCCCTGGAGCCCCGACCCCGCAAGGGCTTTGACGTATCCACTTCAAGCCAATGTGAACGGCCCAGGTCAGACCGCCCGGCGCCGCACCCACCAGACCGCCGCCGCGCACAGCGCCACCGCGAGCAGCGTCGTCCAGCCGAACTCGATCCACTGGAACGGCCAGAACCGGTCCGCCGGCTGGTACACCTGGTGCACGGTGTAACCGCCGTCGCTCACCAGGGACTGGAGGTGGGCGTAGTCACGTTCGAGGTTGTAGAAGTCGTTCTCGGAGATCCGGTTGCCGGCCGGGTCGGAGAACCAGATACTCAGCACCCAGCGGTCGTCCAGCGCCAGGGGCGCCAGGGTGTGCATCGGCTCCTCCACCGGAGCCATGTAGTGCGAGCGCACGGCATACGCGAGGAACGGCAGCGCGACCGAGACGGCCAGGCCGAGGCCCACCGCGATCACCGTGCGACGCAGCACCGCGCCGGCCAGCGCCGCCGCCCCGAAGGCCACCAGCACCCGGCCGACCAGCACGGGCGGAATCTGCGCGAAGACCTCCGGGGTGAAGCTTCCGCTCGACATCGTCGCCGGCACGCTCCACCAGCGCAGCAGCAGCCCGAACGGCACAGACACGCCGGCCAGCACCGCGCCGCCCACGACCAGGCCGCCCGCCGTCCAGCGGCTTCGCCCTGCACCCTGGGTCCAGGCGAAGCGGACCGTACCGTGCTCGAACTCCCTTGCCAGCAACGGGCCACCGAGGAAGGCGCCGAAAGTTCCGCCGAGGACATAGGACACGGAGGTGAGCATCGGCATGGCATCGGCGTACTGGTGCAGGAACTGCTTGAACTTGACCCGACAGGCGTCGGTGGCCGGATCGCAGGAGCCCGCGCCCGTCTGGTCCAGCCCGGTGTGCATGTACCAGCCGTGCAGCAGCAGGGCGAGCGAGATCGCGCCCATCACCGCGAGCAGGGTCAGCAGCGCGGGCCGGTGGCGCAGCCCGGCCGCCCGCAGGACGGCGGAGCGGGGCGGGGCGAGGGTGGTCGAGCTCACGACAGTACCTTCTGGTTCGTTCGGACGGCCCCGCGCGGGCCGGGCAGGGCGCAGGCGGTCGGTTCGCGCAGGTAGGCGAGCACCAACTCCTCCAGGCCGACGCGCTGTTGGCGCCAGCCGCCGGAGACCGGCGCGTCCACGCCGCCGGTGCGCACCAGCAGGTGGGACTGGGCGCCGGCCCGGCGGTCGCGGACCACCGGCAGACGCTCGGCGACCGCGTCCGCCTCGGCGGTCGGGCCGGTGAGCATCCGGTGGCCGCCGACCAGGTCGTCCACCTCCCCCGACACCTGGACCCGGCCGCCGGCCAGCACCACCAGGTAGTCGCAGCTCTGCTCCAACTCGTTGACGGCGTGCGAGGAGAACAGCACCGAGAGGCCGTCCTCGGCCACCGCGGTGAGCAGCACCGACATGAAGTCGTGCCGGGCGAGCGGGTCGAGCGCGGCCAACGGCTCGTCCAGGAGCAGGAGTTCGGGCCGTTTGGCGAGGGCCAGGGCGAGCGAGACCTGGGCCTGCTGGCCGCCGGAGAGCCGGCCGTACTTGCGCTCCAGCGGGATGCCGAGGCCGTCCAGGTGGGCGCGCGCCCGGGCGTCGTCCCAGCGCCGGTTGAGGTGGCGCCCCATCGCGAGCAGGTCGCGCACGCGCAGGTTGGGGTAGAGCGCGGCGTTCTGGGCGACGAAGCCGATCCGGTCCAACGCCGTGGGGGAGCCCGGGAATTGGCCGCCGAGGACGGTCATCGCCCCCTCGCTGGGCAGGGTCAGGCCGGCGGCCAGGCTGAGCAGCGTGGTCTTGCCGGCACCGTTCGGGCCGACCAGGGCCACCACGTGCCCGGCCGGGACGGCGAGGTGGCAGTCCCGCAGCGCCCAGGAGCGGCGGTAGCGCTTGCCGATCCCGCCGCAGTCGATCACCGTGTCCGTCGGCATCACGCCACCACCCCGTCCCGACCCTCACGCAGGTCGCGCAGCGCGTCCTCGAACACCGCGACCATCCCCCCTTCGTCCAGCCCGGCGACCCGCGCCGAGCGCATCCAGTCCAGCAATCCCCGCCGCAGCGCGGTCCGTTCCCGCAGCGGCACCACCCCGGCGGGCAGCCCGCGCACGAAGGTCCCCTGGCCGCGACGGCCGGCCGCCAGACCGCGGTGCTCCAGCTCCCGGTAGGCCTTGAGCACGGTATTGGGGTTTATCGCCAGCCCGGCGACCACCTCGCGCACCCGGGGCAGCCGGTCCCCCTCCGTCAACCAGCCCATCCGCAACGCCTGTTCGACCTGTTGCACGAGTTGCAGATAGGTCGGGACACCGGAGGCCGGGTCCAGGCGGAACTCGATCGGGGAGGGCTGGTCGGCACCTTTGTCTAGTTCCATAGTTAATGAGTTAAGTGGAGATGGTGACGGGTTGTCAATCCGGGAAAAGGCGAACCGGGAAACGGCGAAGGGCCCCGCCCGGACCGAGGTGGTCCGGGCGGGGCCCTTGGCAAGGCCCTGCTGAGGGTCAGGCCCCGCGCAGCACCGCGCCGGTGCGGCTGACGGCCTCGGCGACGGCCGCCTCGCGGGCGGCGGTGGCCTCGTCGGCGGTCAGCGTGCGGTCGCCGGCACGGAAGCGCAGCGCGTACGCCAGCGACTTCTTGCCCTCACCGACCTGCTCGCCGGTGAACACGTCGAACAGCCGGATGGCCTCCAGCAGTTCGCCCGCGCCCGAGCGCAGCGCGGCCTCGACCTCGGCCGCCGGGACGGCGGTGTCGACGATCAGCGCGACGTCCTGGGTGGCCACCGGGAAGCCGGAGACCGCCGGGCCGTTGACCTTCTGCGGGCCGTCCGCCGTCAGCAGGTCGATGTCGACCTCCATCGCCGCCGAACGGGCCGGCAGCCCGAGCGCCTTGACCACGCGCGGGTGCAGCTCACCCGCGTGGCCGACCACCCGGTCGGTGCCGGCCACGACCAGCTCGGCGCAGCGGCCCGGGTGCCAGGGCGCCTGCTGGCCCTGGCGGACGGTCAGCTCGACGCCGGCCGCGCGGGCCACCGTACGGGCCGCCTCGACGGCGTCCGCCCAGGAGGCCTGGTCGCCCTTGCCCCACCAGCCGGAGGGCAGCCGCTCGCCCGCGAGCGCGACGGCCACCCGGCGCGGCTGCTCCGGCAGCGCGGCATCCAGCGCGGCCAGCTCCTCGTTGCTCGGCCGGTGGTCGACGGCCGGGCGCGGGGCCACGGTCAGCTCGTCCTTCGGCAGGAACACGGTGCCGGTCTCGTAGATCGCCAGGTCGGTGTTGCCCCGGCCGATGTTGCGGCGCAGCGCGCCGAGCAGGCCCGGCAGCAGCGTGGTGCGCAGCGACGGTTCCTCGTCGTTGAGCGGGTTGACCAGCTTGACCGTGCGGCGGCGGCGGTCCTCCGGCTCCAGGCCGAGCGCCTCGAAGGCGGTCTCGCCGATGAACGGGTAGTTGTTGACCTCGACGTAGCCCGTCCCGGCCAGCGCGACGCCGATCCGGCGGTGGATCCGCTGGGCCTCGGTCAGGCCCTTGCCCGGCGGCACGTTGGGCATCCGGGCGGGGACGTTGTCGTAGCCCTCCAGCCGGATGACCTCCTCCGCGAGGTCGTACGGGTCGGTCAGGTCGGGGCGCCAGGTCGGCGGGGTGACCTCCAGGACGTCGGCGCCCGCGACCGAGCAGCCGATCTCCTGCAGGCGCCGGGTGACGGTCTCGCGGCCGTAGGCGGTGCCGGCCACCCGGTCGGGCAGGTCGGCGGCGATGGTGATGGTGCGCACCGGGTGCGGGGCCGCGATGTCGGTGACCCCGGCCTCGGCGGTGCCGCCGGCGATCAGCACCAGCAGGTCGACGGCGCGCTGCGCGGCGGCGCGGGCGGCCTCCGGGTCGACGCCGCGCTCGAAGCGCTTGGACGCGTCGGAGGGCAGCTTGTGCCGCTTGGCGGTGCGGGCGATGGAGACCGGGTCGAAGTGCGCGGCCTCGATGATCACCTCGGTGGTGCCCGGACCGGCGGCCGGGTCGAGGATCTCGGTGGAGGCGCCGCCCATCACGCCGGCCAGGCCGATCGGACCGCTGTTGTCGCAGATCAGCAGGTCCTCGGCGGCCAGCTTGCGCTCGACGCCGTCCAGGGTGGTGAGGGTCTCGCCCCCGGCCGCCCGGCGGACCGTGATCGGGCCGTCCACCCGCTGCTTGTCGTACGCGTGCAGCGGCTGGCCGACCTCCAGCATCACGTAGTTGGTGATGTCGACGGTCAGCGAGATCGGCCGGATGCCCGCCTTCTGCAGGCGGCGCTGCAGCCAGATCGGGGACTTGGCGTTCGGGTCGACGCCGACGACCGTGCGGGCCACGAAGCGGTCGCAGCCTGCCGGGTCGTCGACCTTGACCAGGTAACCGAAGGAGTTGGCCGGCGGCACGTCGAGCAGCGCCGGATCGGCCAGCGGCAGCCCGTACGCGGCGGCGGCCTCACGGGCCACGCCGCGCATGGACAGGCAGTAGCCGCGGTCCGGGGTGACGGCGATGTCGAGCACCTCGTCGACCAGCTGGAGCAGCTCGATGGCGTCCGTACCGGGCTCGTACTCCGGCGGGAGCACGATGATGCCGTTGTGGTCGTCGCCCATGCCCAGCTCGCGGGCGGAGCAGATCATGCCGGCCGAGGTCTGGCCGTAGGTCTTGCGGGCCGAGATCGGGAACGGTCCGGGCAGGACGGCGCCCGGGAGCACGACCACGACCTTGTCGCCGACGGCGAAGTTGGTCGCGCCGCAGACGATCTCCTGCGGCTCGCCGGTGCCGTTGGCGTCGCCGACGTTGACGAAGCAGTGCCGGATCGGCTTCTTGAAGCCGGACAGCTCCTCGATGGAGAGCACCTCGCCGACCACCAGCGGGCCCTTGAGGTCGGCGCCGAGCCGCTCGACGGTCTCGACCTCCAGGCCGGCCCGGACCAGCCGCTCGGCCACGTCACGGCCGGTCTCGCCCGCGGGCAGATCGACGTACTCGCGCAGCCAGGAAAGCGGGACGCGCATCAGATCTCCATCCCGAACGGGAGGGTGAAACGCACGTCACCCTCGACCATGTCGCGCATGTCGGCGACGTTGTGACGATTCATCAGGATCCGCTCCAGGCCCAGGCCGAAGGCGAAGCCGCTGTAGCGGTTCGGGTCCACGCCGCAGGCGACCAGCACCCGGGGGTTGACCACGCCGCAGCCGCCGAGCTCGATCCAGCCCTCGGAGGAGCAGGTGCGGCACGGGCGGTCCGGGTTGCCGACGCTCTCGCCGCGGCACACGAAGCACTGCAGGTCGATCTCGGCACTCGGCTCGGTGAACGGGAAGTACGAGGGGCGCCAGCGCAGCTCCAGGCCGCCGCCGATCAGCTTCTCGACCAGCACCTCGATGGTGCCCTTGAGGTCGGCGAAGGTGATGCCCTCGTCGACGGCGAGGCCCTCGACCTGGCGGAACACCGGGGTGTGGGTGGCGTCCAGCTCGTCGGTCCGGTAGACCCGGCCCGGGCAGACCACGTAGATGGGGGGCTCGCGGTCGAGCATGGTGCGGGCCTGGACCGGAGAGGTCTGGGTGCGCAGCACCACGCCGGAGTCGGCGGAGCCGTCCGGGGCCTGGACGAAGAAGGTGTCCTGCATCGAGCGGGCCGGGTGGTCCGGGCCCAGGTTGAGGGCGTCGAAGTTCAGCCACTCGGCCTCGACCTCGGGGCCCTCGGCGACCTGGTAGCCCATCGCGACGAAGGTGTCCTCGATGCGCTCGGCCAGCGTGGTCAGCGGGTGCCGGGCGCCGCGCGGGGTGCGGTCGTAGGGCAGGGTGACGTCCACCGCCTCCTCGACCAGCACGCGGGCATCGCGCTCCGCCTCCAGCTCGCCCTGCCGCTTGGCCAGGGCCTGGTTGACGGCGCCGCGGGCCTGGCCGATCAGCTTGCCTGCGGCGGCCTTGGCGTGCGGCGGAAGGGCGCCGATCTCGCGGTTGGCGAGCGAGAGCGCGGAGCGGTCGCCGGTGTGGGCGACCTTGGCCTGCTTCAGCTCGTCGAGCGTGGTGGCGGCGGCGAAGGCGGCGACGGCCTCGTCCCGCGCCTGCTCCACCACCTCGGGCTTGAGGGCCTCGACCTCGACCGGGTCGTACGACTTGTTGGGTGCCGACATCTCTATCTTTCCCGTGCTCCTGCTCGTCCGTGCTCAGGTGTGTGGGCTCGCCTTCGCGTCACGCCCGGCGGGGCCGGGGCACGGGCAGCCCGTCTCCGTACTGACGGGGAGGGGTGTCCGCGGCGCGGCCGCGCAGGGCGTTGCGCAACGCCAAAGGTCGAGTGTAGTCGCAGCGCGTAGCGCGGCTGCCGTCAAGCCCGTCCGGACCCTGACTACAACATGCTCTGCTGGTCGTTCATGCTCTTTCAGAGCATGAAGTCGGGCACCCCGGCGGGCAGGATAAATCGGAACCGGGCCCCGCCGCCGGGCGCGCGGTCGACCCTGATCGAGCCGCCGTGGGCCTCGACGATGCCCTTGACGATATAGAGCCCCAGGCCGGTGCCACCGCGCTTGGAGCCCCGCCAGAAGCGGGTGAAGACGCGCGGCATCGACTCCTCGGGGATTCCGCTGCCTTCGTCGCTCACGGTGACCGCTGTGCCTTCCACGATGCGGGGCGGGGTGCCGGAGCGCTCCCAGACGGGCGCCTCGACGACCTCCTTGGCCGGTGCCACCTCGATGGTGACAGTTCCCTCGCCGTGCCGCACCGCGTTTTCCAGCAGGTTGGCCAGCACTTGATCGACCTTGTCCGGGTCCGCCCACAGCACGGTCAGCGGCTCGGTGATCCGGATGTCGAAGCGCTCCTCGGGGATGCCGGTGGCCATCTTGCGCTCGACGTGCCGGCGCACCGCGGCCGCGAGGTCGATCACCTGCTTGCGCAGCTCCAGCCGCCCGGCGTCGATCCGGGAGATGTCCAGCAGCTCGGCGATCAGCCGGGTGACCCGGTCCGCGTCGGCGTCCACCGTCTCCAGCATCAGCCGCTTCTGCCCGTCGGTGAACCGCTCCCACTTGGCCAGCAGCGTCGCCGTGAAGCCCTTGACGCTGGTCAGCGGGGAGCGCAGCTCGTGCGCGACGGTGGCGATCAGCTCGGCGTGGCTGCGCTCGGTCCGGCGCCGGGCCTCGGTGCCGCGCAACGCGATCACCAGGCGCTCCAGCGGCCCCAGCGGCGCCGCCCGGACGTACCGGGCGGAGACCAGCACCTCCCGGCCGCCGGGCAGCAGCAGGTTGCGCTCGGGCTGGCGGGTGCGGATCGCCAGGCCGCCGTACGGATCGGTCAGCTGCCACCAGCGGCGGCCGTCCAGGTCCTCCAACGGCAGGACGTCCTCCAGCGCGCTGCCGAGCGCGGCCTCCGGGAGCACGCCGGTGAGCCGGGCCGCGGCCCGGTTGAAGCAGACCACCCGGCCCGTCGCGTCGGCGACCACCAGGCCGTCCGGCAGGTCGTCCGGGTCGAGCTCGGGCCCGCTGCCGACCATGGGTTGCCTCCCCGATTACCCACCGTGCCGTTCCCCCCACCGAGGCAGACCCTAGCGCCTCGCAGGCCCCGACAGTAGGGCTTGCAGCGTGGTGATCCCGGCGCGCCCGGGAGCGTGTCAGCTGTCGGACGGGGCGTGTCAGCCATTCGAGCGGCAGCCGCCGGGCGAGCGCTGCGCCCGGGCCGAGGCGTACAGGCAGACGGCCGCGGCGGTGGCCAGGTTGAGGCTCTCCGCGTGCCCGTGGATCGGGACGCGCACGACCTCGTCGGTGAGCGCGCGGGTCTCCTCCGGAAGCCCCCACGCCTCGTTGCCGAACACCCACGCGCCGGGCGCGCCCAGGGTGCCCTCGTCCAGCTCCTGGTCCAGATCGCGCTCCCCCGCGCCGTCCGCGGCGAGCACCCGGACGCCGGCCGCGCGCAGCTGCCCGACCGCCTCCTCGACCGGCACGCCGACCGCCACCGGCAGGTGGAACAGGCTGCCGACGGAGGCCCGGACGGCCTTCGGGTTGTACAGGTCCACCGAGGCGTCGGTGAGCACCACGGCGTCCGCGCCGGCCGCGTCGGCGGTGCGCAGCACGGTGCCGGCGTTCCCGGGGTCGCGCACGTGGGCGAGGATCGCCACCAGCTTCGGCCGGGCCGCGAGCACCTCGGCGAACGGGGTGTCGATGAAGCGGCAGAGCGCCACGATCCCCTGCGGGGTCACCGTGTCGCAGATGTCGGCGATCACCTCGTCGGTGGCGGTCAGCACCGGCAGCCCCTCGGCCAGGGCGGCCTCGACGATGTCCGCGTGCCGCTCGGCGGCCTCCAGACCCACGTACACCTCGACCACGGCGTGCTCGGCCGTCCCCGGCAGCTTGCCGAAGGCGATGGCCTCCCGGACGGCCTGCGGGCCCTCGGCCAGGAAGCGGCGCTCCTTGGTGCGCTGGTTCCGCTTGGCGAGCCGACGGGCGGCGACGACGCGCGGCGAGCGCAGGGAGGTGAGCAGGGGGGTCTCGGTGCTCGGCATGGTCTCGTTCTCTGGAGGCGCTGACTCTGGAGGTGCTGAGGGAGGCGGAACGCAGAACCGGACCCGCAGGAGAGCCTGCGGGTCCGGTCAGAGCTCAACCGATCTCGGAAGATCAGGCGGCGTCCGCGGCAGCCTTCGGGGCGTTCACGTCGGCCGGCAGCGCCTTCTGGGCGACCTCGACCAGGGAGGCGAACGCACCCGGGTCGTTGACGGCCAGGTCGGCCAGCATCTTGCGGTCGATCTCGACGCTGGCGGCCTTCAGGCCCTGCACGAAGCGGTTGTAGGTGATGCCGTTGGCACGGGCCGCAGCGTTGATGCGCTGGATCCACAGCTGACGGAAGTCGCCCTTGCGCTTCTTGCGGTCGTTGAAGTTGTAGACCAGCGAGTGGGTGACCTGCTCCTTGGCCTTGCGGTACAGGCGCGAGCGCTGGCCACGGTAGCCGCTGGCGCGCTCCAGGATGACCCGGCGCTTCTTGTGGGCGTTGACTGCCCGCTTGACGCGTGCCACTTGATTACTCCTTGGGTTGGACCACGGACTACTTCACGTGGTCCGTCATTCGAATGGGTCGGGAAGGATCAGCTGCCCCGCACACGGCTCGCGCCGGGCGGGAGGGCGATCACTTGCCGAGAAGCTTCTTGATCTTCTTGGCGTCAGCGGGGGCCAGCTCGACCGTCCCGGCCAGCTTGCGGGTCAGCGTCGAGGGCTTGTGCTCCAGGAGGTGGCGGCGGCCGGCGCGCTCGCGCAGCACCTTGCCAGAGCCACTGATCTTGAAGCGCTTGCTGGCGCCACTGTGCGTCTTCTGCTTCGGCATTTCGCCGTATCTCCTCGTCGGTCCCGTTCACGCCCGCGCGGCCTGCGCCACGCGGGCGTGAACTGGATGGATCTGCGGTGACCGGGCGGGGCGCCCCGTCACCGTGGGGGCCGACCCCGGACTGCCGTGAGCCTTGCGGCTCAGGCGCCCTGGGGAGCGGCCGGCTGCTCGACCGGAGCCTCGGCCTCGGGGGCCTCGACCTCGGCCGGGGCGTCCTGCACCTCGGTCACGGCGTCCTCGTCCTCGTCCGCGGCGGCGGCGTCGGCGTCGGAACCGGTGGTCCGACCCAGCCGCTCGGCCTTGCGGGCGTCCGCGAGGGCGCGGGCCTCGGCCATCGCCTCGGTCTTCTTCTTGTGCGGGCCAAGAACCATGATCATGTTCCGGCCGTCCTGCTTCGGCGAGGACTCGACGAAGCCCAGGTCCTGGACGTCGTCGGCGAGCCGCTGCAGCAGACGGAAGCCCAGCTCGGGGCGGGACTGCTCACGACCACGGAACATGATCGTGATCTTGACCTTGTCACCCTGCTTGAGGAACCGGACGACGTGACCCTTCTTGGTGTCGTAGTCGTGCGGGTCGATCTTCGGCCGGAGCTTCATCTCCTTGATGACCGTGTGCGCCTGGTTCTTGCGCGCCTCACGGGCCTTCATGGCCGACTCGTACTTGAACTTGCCGTAGTCCATGAGCTTGCACACCGGCGGCCGGGCGGTCGCCGCGACCTCGACCAGGTCGAGGTCGTACTCCTGCGCGAGCTCCAGCGCCTTGGCAAGCGGCACGATGCCGACCTGCTCGCCGCTGGGACCGACGAGTCGCACCTCCGGGACGCGAATCCGGTCGTTGATGCGGGGCTCGGTGCTGATGGGGCCTCCTCGGTTGCACCTTCTGCGATGCGGCCGTCGGACGGCGGTCGCACGTAGTGGACTCGACCACTGGGCGGGGCTTCATTCGTGCTGCGCTGCCCGGTGCTGGTTTCGACACCATGTGCACCGCGACACGAAAAAAGCCCCGCTCGGTACAAGCGGGGCTCCACACAACCGGGGGCGGCATCCGGTGAGGGATGCTGCGGGCGACTCGGCGCCTTGGCGCCCGTCGCGGACCGGACCCGTCGACCGCGAGGCCGATCAGGTGGGAGACTTTCGCGGTTGCCCTCTCGGGCCTCCTGTGGTGGAGCCTCCACTTGCTGGCCAGGTGCCCATGAGGGATCCCGGCCGGTCAGTCTCGAAGCTTACAGCGTCGCGCTGTCGAACGCTATTCCGCCCCGGCACACCGCCTTCCCGGCGCACTGCCCTCCCGGCGCGTTCTGGGCCCCCTTGTACGCTCCACGTGTACCCACACCGCACGACGGAACGAGCCACCCTTGAGCAGCGAGCCCACCCAGAACCCCGGCACGGACGACGACGCGATCGGCTTCGACGACCTCACCCGCGACATCGCCGAGGTCCCGGCCGTCGAGGTGATCACCACCGTCGCAGTGCACCTGATGAGCGCGGCCGCGGTCAAGTGCGGCCTGGCCGAGGGCGGCGAGAAGGACAAGGACCTCGACGAGGCCCGCAAGCTGATCACCGCGCTCGCCGGGCTGGTCACCGCCGGTGCCCCGGAGATCAGCAACTTCCACGCGGCCCCGCTGCGGGACGGGCTGCGCTCGCTGCAGCTGGCCTTCCGCGAGGCCTCGCTCGTGCCGGACGCGCCGGGCACGGGGCCGGGCGAGAAGTTCACCGGGCCGGTCTACAGCTGAGCGGTTCTCGCGGGGGACCTCACGTACGAAATTCCGTACGTGAGGTCCCCGTTCGTTTCTACCGCCGGTACAGCGGCTCCCCCGGCAGCTGCGCGCTCGCCGGCAGCACCGCGAGGTCCAGCCCCCGGTCCAGCCGCACCCGCAGCACCGGGTCCCCGGCCACCGCCTGGCCGACCCGCTGCGCGGCCGCCTGCAGCCCCGGCTGGTCCAGCGCCGGGTCGAACACCACCGCGAGCACCCCGTCCGAGTCCTCCGACGGCGCCAGCAGTCCGCTGAGCACCTGCGGCTCGGCCGCCAACAGTGAGCGGACCGCCTCCCGCACCTGCGGGTCCCGCACCGGCGGCAGGTACGGGCGGTTCTCCGCCAGCGCCCGCAGCCGGGCGCCGCTCAGCAGGAAGGGCACCGGCCCGGCCGGGTCGATCAGCAGCGTGTCGGCGCGCTCGGAGAAGGCCACCATCGCGGCCTGCGGGGCCACCGTCGGCGCCGGACGGGCGTCGGCGCGCCAGCGGGTGAGCGACTCCAGCGACGTGAAGGCCGGCAGCGCGCGGCGCCCGTCCGGGGCCTCCAGCACCGGGACGGCCATGTCGCTGCTCTTGTCGTGCTTGTGCCCGTGGTCGTCCACCTCGACCTCGCCGAGGATGGCGACGATCGGGACCATCAGCCGGGTCGGGGTCAGCGCCGCCAGCACCTCGGGCTCGGCCGTACGGTCCTGCGACCAGCGGGCGAGGGCCGCGGTCAGCGCCGGGTCCGCCGTGCCGTCGTCGTCGGAGAAGCCGGGATTCGGGATGCTCTTGCCGACGAACGCCGGGTTGGAGAAGTCTTTGCGGTCCACCCGGCCGACCCTATGCCACCGCCGCCCGCCGCCCGCATTTGCCCGCACGCGACCTCTACCCACGGGTAGCGCCCTGTGGCAACCTGCGCGCATGGTCATCCTCGTTACCCGCACTCCGGTATCCGACCGGCACCGGTACGACCGGGCCACCTCCCACCTGGACGGGCCGGTGGCCGTGGTGGACCTCGCCGCCTTCGACGCCAACGCCGCCGACCTGGTGCGCCGGGCGGGCGGCAAGCCGATCCGGGTGGCCAGCAAGTCGCTGCGCTGCCGGGCGCTGCTGGAACGGGTGCTGGCCGTGGACGGCTTCGCCGGGGTGATGGGCTTCACCCTGGACGAGTCTCTCTGGCTGGCCCGTACCGGCGTGCACGACGTGCTGCTCGCCTACCCCTCCACCGACCGGGCCGGCTACGCCGAGCTGACGGCCGATCCGGAGCTGGCCCGCCGGGTCACCGTCGTGCTGGACGACCCGGCCCAGCTGGACCTGATCGACAAGGCCCGCTCCGGCGACGCCGAGGTGCGGGTCTGCCTGGAGCTGGACACCGCGCTGCACCTGTTCGGCGGGCGGGTCCGGGTGGGCGCCCGGCGCTCGCCGCTGCGCACCCCGGAGGAGCTGGGCGCCTTCGCCGAACTCGTCCAGCGCCGCCGGGGCTTCCGGGTGGTCGGGCTGATGGCGTACGAGGGGCACGTCGCCGGGGTGGGCGACCGGGTGCCGGGGCGGCCGGTGCGCTCGCAGCTGATCCGGCTGATGCAGGCCAGGTCCCGGACCGAGCTGGCCGAGCGGCGCGCGGCGGTGGTCCGGCGGCTGCGGCAGGTGGCCGAGCTGGAGTTCGTCAACGGCGGCGGCACCGGCAGCGTGGAGTCCACCGTGGCCGAGCGCGCCGTCACCGAGGTCGCCGCCGGCTCCGGGCTCTACGCACCGCAGCTCTTCGACAACTACCGCTCCTTCCGGGGTCGTCCGGCCGCGTTGTTCGGCCAGCCGGTGGTGCGCCGCCCCGGCGTCGGGGTGGTGACGGTGCTCGGCGGCGGCTACCCGGCCTCCGGCGCGGCCGGGCCGGACCGCTCGCCGGTGCCGTACCTGCCGCCGGGGCTGCACTACGACCCGATGGAGGGCGCGGGCGAGGTGCAGACCCCGCTGATCGGTCCGGCCGCCGACGACCTGCTGATCGGCGACCGGGTCTGGTTCCGGCACGCCAAGGCGGGCGAGCTGTGCGAGCGCTTCGCCGAACTGCACCTGATCGAGGGGGACCGGGTCGTCCGGAGCGTCCCCACCTACCGGGGTGAGGGGAAGACGTTCCTCTGACGCTTCGTCCGGCTTTGCCCTACGGTGGTGCCGACACGACGAACCACGAGGGGGCGCCATGGAAGCGGAGATCGTACAGCAGATGGTGACGTCGGGCGCCTCGTCACTGGCCGGGCTGATGGCCACTGCGGCCTGGCAGCAGGTCAGCTCGCGAGTCTCCCGGATGTTCGGACGCGGCGAGGAGGACGAGGAGACGAGCGCCGAGCTGGAGGAGATCCGGGTCGAAGTGCTGGAGGCCGGCGACGATGAGGACGCGCTGGCGGACCAGACGGCCGTCCTGCGCACCCGGCTGCGCCGCCTGTTCCGCGAGCGCCCGGAGGCGGCCGCCGAACTCCGGGAGATCCTCGCCGAGTTCGTCCCCGAGCAGGGGCCCGGTTCGACGTACATCTACAACACGATCGAGAGCGGGACCTACAACCAGACCGTGATCCAGGCAGGCTTCTACAACGACGGGAAGCGCTGACCTTTCCGGAGCCTTTGAGCGGGCCCGATGGAACACCTCAACCCGGGTGTCCCGTCGGGCCTTTGCACTGCCCGAGGGCCCACAGCCCGTCAACAACCGCACAATGCAAGGCAAGGCTATTGCCATATGGTCCAGACCAATCCTACGCTCTGGCCGGGGGCCCGCGATCCGGGCCGACGGCCCCCGAACGGGCAGGCGTGTCCGCTGCTGCTCGCCGGTGCCGCCGCGCTCGGCGCCGGCTGGGCGGGCATGGTGCTCCGGCGCCGTCGCATCGAGGCTGTTCGACGCGACTCCTGACGCCGGACGACGCGGGGCCGGGCCGGCCCACCCCCGTCCGGTCCGGCTCCGCGACTCCTCACGATCCGCCCTGCTGACGGGCTGACCGGATGAACGGCGGCGGCCCACCCGGAGGGAATCCTCCCGGGTGGGCCGCCGCGGTGTGAGGAGCGGGAGGCTCAGGTGGTCTCGGTGCCGGAGCCGTCGGGGCTGCTGCCACCGGAACCGGAACCGGCCCCAGAGCCGGAACCGGAACCGCCGCCGGAGCCCGGCATGCCCGGGACGCTCGGGATCTTGCCCTTGAAGTCGGCGATGCCCTTGACGATGGTGTCCATCACCCCGACGTCCGGCGCCTTGTCGGCGATGTCGAAGCCGAAGTGCACCGAGATCAGCGCCTTGCCGTCGGCGGACGGGAAGACCACCGTCTCCACGTAGCCGTTGTTGCCCTTGGCCGCGTCCACCTTCCAACGGACCAGGTAGCCGTCCTGGCCGTTGACCTTCACGGCCTCGGACTTGAGCTCCTGGTGCCCGGTGATGTCGCCGTAGGCGTCCTTGGCGGCCTTGTCGATGTCGGCCTTCGCGGCCGCCTGGGCGTCCGTGCCGCCGCCGTCGATCCGGCCGGTGTTGACCCCGCCGAGGGTGCACTTGTCGGAACCGTCCGGGCACTTGTAGTCGCCGACGGTCAGCGCGGCGTAGCCGTCGTTGGTGGTGCCGGCCTGCCAGCCGGAGGGGACGGGCAGGGTGAGCCCGTTCACCAGGTCGATCGCCTTCCCGGCGCCCGGCTTGGCCTTCCCGCTGCCGCTCCCGCCGCCCTTGCCGTTCCCACCACCGCTGCCGTTCCCGCCGCCCTTGCCGTTGCCGCCGCCGAGGCCCGGGAAGCCGAACGGCCCGTCCCCGCCGTCGTTCGGCGCCGGCTGGAGCCGGGCGGCGCTGTGCTGCGAGCCGCCGTCGTGCTTCCCGTCCATCACCAGGTAGGTGATCCCCGAGCCGGCGCCCAGGCCCAGCACGGCGGCCACGGCGGTGGCCACGACCAGTCGGGAGGGCTTGCGCCAGGCCTTGCGCGGCGGCTGGGCGGCCGCGCCGTACGCGGTGCCGAAGGGCGGCGGCTCCGGGTAGCGGACCGTCGGCCCGCTGTCCAGGACCTCGCCCTCCAGCACCCTGGGCTGCTCCGTCGTCTCCGGCCCCGGGGCCGCGGCGGCCGGGGGCTCCGGCTGCTGGGCGTCCGAGGGTGCGGGCCGGGTGTCGGCCGTCCAGCCCTTGCCGTCCCACCAGCGCTGCGGTCTCGGGTCGCTGGTGGTGTCCTTCGGGTCCGGGTACCACCCGGCGGGGATCTGCTCACTCACAGCAAAGAATCTAAAGGTACCCGGATAAACGCGAAATCAGCGCAGCCGGGAATTCCGGAGGTTTTCGATGAGATTACGGTGAGAAGCCGCCGACGGCCCAGCCCGGCCCCCGGTGGCGACCACCGCGCCGACGGCCTACAGCGGTGTCACGTACGCCCCGGAGATGCCGCCGTCCACCAGGAACTCGCTCGCGGTGATGAACGAGGAGTCGTCGCTCGCCAGGAAGGCCACCGCGGCGGCGATCTCCTCGGCCCTGGCGAACCGGCCGAGCGGGATGTGCACCAGCCGGCGGGCCGCCCGCTCCGGGTCCTTGGCGAACAGTTCGCGCAGCAGCGGGGTGTCCACCGGTCCGGGTGACAGCGCGTTCACCCGGATCCCCTCCCGGGCGAACTGCACGCCCAGCTCGCGGGACATCGCCAGCACCCCGCCCTTGGAGGCGGTGTACGAGATCTGCGAGGTGGCCGCGCCCATCCGGGCCACGAAGCTGGCGGTGTTGATGATCGAGCCGCGCCCGTGCCTGCGCATGTACGGCAGCGCGGCCTTGCAGCACAGGTAGACCGAGGTCAGATTGACCTCCTGGACCTTGCGCCAGGCGTCGAGGCCGGTGGTCAGGATCGAGTCGTCCTCCGGCGGCGAGATGCCCGCGTTGTTGAAGGCGACGTCCACGCTGCCGTAGGTCTCGTACGCCTCGTCGAACAGCGCCTCGACCATGTACGGGTCGGTGACGTCGGTGTGCACGAACAGCCCGCCGACCTCCTTGGCGGCCGCCCGCCCGGTCTCCTCGTCCAGGTCCGCGCAGACCACCTTCGCCCCCTCGGAGGCGAGCCGGCGGGCGGCCGCCAGGCCGATCCCGCTGCCCGCGCCGGTGACCACGGCGGTGCGGCCGACCAGGCGACGGCAGACGACGTCGTTGTCGCTCATCGGACTGTCACTCCTCGCTGTGGATGAAGACGTTCTTGGTCTCGGTGAAGTGGCGCAGCGCGTCCGGCCCCAGCTCGCGGCCCACCCCGGACTCGCCGAAGCCGCCGAAGGGCGTCCAGTAGCGCACCGAGGAGTGCGAGTTGACCGACAGGTTGCCCGCCTGCACACCCCTGGCCACGCGTAGCGCCCGGCCGAGGTCCCTGGTCCAGATCGAGCCGGACAGGCCGTAGCGGGTGGCGTTGGCCAGGCGCAGCGCGTCGGCCTCGTCGGTGAACGGCAGGACGGCGGCGACCGGGCCGAAGATCTCCTCGGTGACCGCCGGGACCTCCGGGTCGCCGGGCGCGAGCACCGTCGGCGGGTACCAGTAGCCGGGCCCGTCCGGTACGGATCCCCGGGCCAGCACCGGGAGTTCGGGGGTGACATAGGAGGCGACCCGGCGGACCTGGGTGGCCGAGATCAGCGGGCCGAGCTGGGTGGCCGGGTCACTCGGGTCGCCGGTGCGCAGCGCCTCTACGGCGGGCAGCAGCAGGGCCAGAAAGTCGTCGTACGCCTCGCGCTGGACCAGGATCCGGCTGCGGGCGCAGCAGTCCTGGCCGCTGTTGTCGGCGAAGGACATCGGGTCGGCGGCGCGGGCCAGGTCGGCGTCGGCGAAGACGATGCTGGGGCTCTTGCCGCCGAGTTCCAGGGTGACCCGCTTGGCCCGGGCGGCGCAGCGGGCGGCGACCTCCTTGCCGACCACGGTCGAGCCGGTGAAGACGATCTTGCGGACCGCCGGGTGGTCGACCAGGGCCCGTCCGGTGGTGCCGCCGGTGCCCGGGACGACCTGGAACAGGCCCTCGGGCAGGCCTGCGGCGAGGGCCAGTTCGGCCAGCCGCAGGGCGGTCAGCGGGGTCGCCTCGGCGGGCTTGAGGAGCACCGCGTTGCCGGCCGCGAGCGCGGGGGCGAAGCCCCAGGCGGCGATCGGCATCGGGAAGTTCCAGGGGGCGATCACCCCGACCACGCCGATCGGCTCGTGGAAGGTCACGTCCAGGCCGCCGGCCACCGGGATCTGGTGGCCCGTCAGTCGCTCGATCCCGCCGGCCGCGTACTCCAGCAGGTCCCGGACGTTGCCGGCCTCCCAGCGGGCGTTGCCCAGGGTGTGCCCGGCCTCGCTGACCTCCAGGGCGGCCAGTTCGGGCACGTGCACCTCGACCTGGTCGGCGAACCGGCGCAGCAGCCGGGCGCGTTCACCGGGCGCCAGCGTCGCCCAGCCCGTCTGGGCCTTCAGCGCGCGCTGGACGGCCGCGTCCAACTGCTCGGCGGTGGTGTCGGGGACGGTGGCCAGCAGCTCCCCCGTGGCCGGGTTGCGAACGGCGCTGCCTGGCGAGTCGGTCATGCCTCACATCCGTTCGTCATGCGTCACATCCGTTCGAAGGATCGGTAGCGCTCCCAGTCGGTGACGGCTCCGTCGTAGGCGGCCTGCTCGACCCGGGCCATGTTCAGGTAGTGCTCGACCACGTCGTCGCCGAAGGACGTCCGGGCCAGCTCGCTCTGCGCCCACAACTCGGCGGCCTCGCGCAGCGATCCGGGCACCCGGGCGTACTCCTCCACCGCGTAGGCGTTGCCCAGGCAGGGCGTCGGCAGGTCGAGCTTGCGCTGCAGTCCGTGCAGGCCGGCCGCGATCATCCCGGCCACCGCGAGGTAGGGGTTGACGTCGCCGCCGGGCACCCGGTTCTCCATCCGCAGGCCCGGGCCGTGGCCGACCACCCGGTAGGCGCAGGTGCGGTTGTCCCGGCCCCAGGCGACGGCCGTCGGGGCGAAGGAGCCCGGGCGGTAGCGCTTGTAGGAGTTGATGTTCGGCGCGTACAGCAGGCTGAACTCGCGCAGTGCGAGGAGCTGTCCGGCTAGGAAGTGCCGCATGGTGTCGGTCATCCGGCCGTCCCGGTCGGCGAAGGCGGGGGCGCCGACGGCGTCGCGCAGCGACAGGTGGATGTGGCAGCTGTTGCCCTCGCGCTCGTCGTACTTGGCCATGAAGGTGAGCGCGCAGCCCTGTTGGGCGGCGATCTCCTTGGCGCCGGTCTTGTAGACGCTGTGCTGGTCGCAGGTGGTGAGGGCATCGGCGTAGCGGAAGGCGATCTCGTGCTGGCCGAGGTTGCACTCGCCCTTGGCGGACTCGACGGTCAGCCCGGCGCCGGCCATCTCGTTGCGGATCCGGGACAGCAGCGGCTCGACCCGGGCGGTGCCGAGCATCGAGTAGTCGACGTTGTAGAGGTTGGCCGGCGTCAGGCCGCGGTAACCGCCCAGCCAGGCCTGCTCGTAGGTGTCGCGGAAGACCAGGAACTCCAGTTCGGTGCCGATGTCCGCGGCCAGGCCGTACTCGGCGAGCCGGGCGATCTGGCGGCGCAGCAGCTGGCGCGGGGCGGCGTCGACGGGGTGGCCGCCGTGCCGGGCCAGGTCGGCGGTGACCTGGGCGGTGCCGGGCTGCCAGGGGGTCAGGCGCAGGGTGCCGAGGTCGGGGCGCATCGCGAAGTCGCCGTAGCCGGTGGCCCAGGAGGAGAAGGCGTAGCCGTCCACGGTGTTGAGGTCCACGTCCACGGCCAGCAGGTAGTCGCAGGCCTCGGCGCCGTTCTCCGCGACCTCGTCGAGGAAGAAGCGGGCGGCGAATCGTTTGCCCTGCAGGCGGCCCTGCATGTCGGTGAAGGCGAGCGCGACGGTGTGCACCTCGCCCGCGTCCACCAGGGTGCGCAGCTCGTCCAGGGTCAGTGGCGGCCGGGGCCGCGATCCCGCGGCGGCGTTCTCGGGCATGCCGGAACCCTCCTCCTCGATCACTCTTCGAGATCAAGCGGTCACAGCGAACCGTACGGCCTACGGCTCGCGGGGCGGAAGAGGGCGGACGGGTGTGGCGCGCCGACGCGCGTGATTGACGGGGTATCAGGCGGTGCGGGAGGAGAATGCCCGCCATGGATCGCAGGCCTTTCATCGGTGTCAGCACCTATCTGGTGGACGCGAGTTGGAGCGACTGGCGGGGCCGTCGCGTCGCCCTGCTGCCGGAGCGGTACACCGCGTACGTGCAGGACTCCGGTGGCATCGCCGTCCTGCTGCCGCCGGACGCCCCCGAGCGCGCCCCCGAGGTGCTCGCCCGGCTCGACGCCCTCGTCATCGCGGGCGGGCCGGACCTCGACCCTGCCTACTACGGGGAGCCCGCCCACCCGTTGACCGACGTGGACTCGCCGGAGCGGGACGCCTGGGAGGTCGCCCTGCTGCGCGGCGCCCTGGCGGCGGGCATGCCGGTGCTGGGCATCTGCCGGGGGATGCAGGTCCTGAACGTGGTGTGCGGCGGGACGCTGGTGCAGCACCTGCCGGACGTCGTGGACGTCGACGTCCACGGCGGTTCGCCGGGGCGCTACGGCGCCCACCTGGTGCGGCCGGTGCCCGGGACGCTGGTGGGCGGGCTGCTGCCGGAGAGCGAGTTGGAGGTGCCGACCTTCCACCACCAGGCGGTCGGCCGGCTCGGCGCGGGCCTGCGGGTGAGCGCCCTCGCCCCGGACGGGACGGTGGAGGCCGTCGAGGGGCCGGGGTTCACGGTGGGGGTGCAGTGGCACCCGGAACAGGGCGACGACCTGCGGGTGATGCAGGCCCTCGTCCAGGCCGCCACCGCGGCGGCGCTGGACGCGGTGGTGCTCGGCTGAACGGCGCCGCGGCGCTCGGCTGAACGGCAACGACAACGGTCACCAGTACAGCCTTTGGATCTTTGTCGATTCTGCGGTTCACTTCGAGTGCGGGGCGATCGCACCCGTCACTCCCCACCCGTGCGTCCAGAGAGGACTTCGATGGCCGGGCACGAGCATTCCCACGATGATCATGCGCATGACCACCAGAACCCGCCCGGCCGCGGCCACAACCACAGTCACGGCCACGGCGGCCACTCGCACGGGGTCGCCGCCGACGCCGACCGCCGCTGGCTGGTCAGCGCCCTCGCCCTGATCGTCGTCTTCATGGCCGGCGAGGTCGTGGTCGGCTTCGCCGCCCAGTCGCTGGCCCTGATCTCCGACGCGGCGCACATGCTCACCGACGCCGCCTCGATCGTGCTCGCCCTGGTCGCCATGCGGCTCGCCGCCCGTCCGGCCCGCGGCGGCTACACGTACGGGCTCAAGCGCGCCGAGATCCTCTCCGCGCAGGCCAACGGCGTGACGCTGCTGGTGC
This sequence comes from Kitasatospora sp. NPDC053057, assembly GCF_044546945.1. NCBI lineage: Bacteria > Bacillati > Actinomycetota > Actinomycetes > Kitasatosporales > Streptomycetaceae > Kitasatospora > Kitasatospora sp. NPDC053057. The sequence goes on from NZ_JBITZP010000010.1 coordinate 205,172, forward strand.
TGTCGGCCTGGCTGGGCTACGAGGCGATCACCCGGCTGTTCGAGCCGCCCGCGGTCACCGGTTCGCTGGTGCTGATCACCGCGCTGATCGGGATCGTGGTCAACCTCGCCGCCGCCTGGTGCATGTCCAAGGCCAACCGCAGCTCGCTGAACGTCGAGGGCGCCTTCCAGCACGTGCTCACCGACCTGTACGCCTTCATCGCCACCGCCGTGGCCGGTGTGGTCGTGCTGACCACCGGCTTCGTCCGGGCGGACGCCATCGCCTCGCTGATCGTGGTCGCGCTGATGCTCAAGGCGGGCATCGGGTTGGTCCGGGACTCCGGGCGGATCTTCCTGGAGGCCGCCCCCGCCGGCATCGACCCGGACGCGGTGGCCGACCGGCTGGTCACCGAGCCGCTGGTCGAGGAGATCCACGACCTGCACATCTGGGAGATCACCTCCAACCAGCCGGCCCTGTCCGCGCACATCCTGGTCACCCCCGGCGGCGACTGCCACGCCGTCCGGCGCGAACTGCAGCGCCGGCTGGCCGCGGAGTACGGCATCACCCACAGCACCCTCCAGGTCGACCACGTCGGCGAGGACGAGACGGGCGCGCTGCTGCAGATCGCCGGCCCCGGCGAGACCGCCGCCGAACACTGCGCCGACGCCCACGGCCCGGTGCACCGCGCCGGACCGCACGAACACTGAGCTTGCCGTTTAACCTCGGCGGGCTTGGTGTTCCTTGATCGACTCGGCGCGTTTGACGGTCTTGCCGACGTCGTGGCGCCTGGCTCGCTGCTTG
>NZ_JBITZP010000011.1:0-197530 GCF_044546945.1 Kitasatospora sp. NPDC053057
CGGGGAGCGGTCAGCCGGGTCGGGTCCGGGGTGAAGCCCGCCGGGTCGGCCGGGGACGCCGCCGAGCCCGCGGCCGGACCGTCCGGGCCGTCCGGGGGCGGGCGGGCGGGGGGGGGGGGGGGGGGGGGGGGGGGGGGGGGGGGGGGGGGGGGGCGGCGCCCCCCCCCCCCCCGCGGGGGGGCCCCCCCGGGGGGGCCGCCCCCCCCCCCCCCACTGGTGCCGTGCCCAGCTCAGTCGGGCAGGTGCAGGGCCTGGTCCGCGGGACCCTGGGTGTGGCGGGTGGGACCTGGGGCAGGGCTTCCGGGTCAGGGCTTGAGGACCAGGCGGATCGGGTTGCCCTCCTTGCGCTCCAGCGCCTCGACCGCGCGGGCGGCGTCGGCCAGCGGGAAGGTGCCGCTCACCGAGCGGGCGAAGTCCAGCCGGCCGCCACGGACCAGGTTGACCAGGTCGATGACGTCCTGGCCGTCGGAGCCGTAGTGGCCCAGGATCTGCTGGCGCAGGTAGCTGACCAGGGTGCCGTTGGTGATGGTCAGCGGCTTGTCGGTGAGGCCGACGAGCACCAGGCGGCCGCGCTCGCCGAGGGTGGCCATGGCCTGCTCGCGGACCGGGGCGACGCCGGCGAAGTCGAAGGCGGCGGAGAGCGGCCGGCCGCCGGTGGCCGCGCGCAGGTGCTCGGTGAACTGGGGGTCGGCCGGGTCCAGTGCGGTGTCGGCGCCGAAGGCGAGGGCGCGCTCGCGGGCGGCCGGGAGCGGGTCGACGGCGACGATCGGGAAGGCGCCGATCGCCCGCAGCAACTGGATGCCGTGGGCGCCGAGCCCGCCTACGCCCCAGACGCCGACCGCCTCGGCCGGGCGGACCGCACCGGTGGTGGTGATGGCGGCCCAGGGGGTCGAGACCGCGTCGGGGATGAAGCAGGCCTGTTCGAAGGGGAGCTCGTCCGGGATCGGCACCAGCGTCGTGGCGGTGGCGAGCGCGTACTCGGCCCAGCCGCCGTCGTAGTCCACGCCGCGGGTGAGCACCCTGCCGTCGCGGTGCTCGCCGGCCTGCAGCAGCACCCGGTCGCCGACGGCGGCGCCGGTCACGCCCTCGCCGAGGGTGTGGACGGTGCCCGCGACCTCGTGGCCGAGGGTGACCTTGTCGCCCTTGAGGAAGAACGGCTTGAGGGTGCCGTCGATCAGGTGGACGTCGGAGAGGCAGACGCCGGCGGCCTCGACCTTGATCAGCACCTCGCCCGGGCCGGGCACCGGGACGGGCACCTCCTCGACGGCGAATGCGCCCTTGGTGACGTCGAGGCGGCCGGCGAGCATCGTGGCGGTCATGGGGAGTTCCCTTCTGCCGGGGGCGGCGGGCCGGGGAAGTGTCACGCCATCCCGAACTTGCTTGTTAGCCAACAAGCAAGTTCGACCCTAGCATGGTGCCATGCCCACGCACGATGAAGCGGTCACCCCCGGCGCAGCTCCGCAGGAGACACCATCCCGCCGCACCCAGGCGGAGCGGCGCGCCCACGCCGAGCGTGCGCTGCTCGCCGCCGCCGCCCGGCTGATCGCCGAGCACGGCAGCACCGGGGTCACCCTGGCGCGGGTGGGGGAGGAGGCCGGCTTCAGTCGCGGCCTGGCCACCCACTACTTCGGCTCCAAGGCCGCACTGCTCGCCCGGCTCCAGGAGGAGGCGCTGGCCGAGGCGATGGCGGCGGCCGCGCCCGAGCGCAGCGGCGCCGGGGCGGCGGAGGAGCTGTGCGGCTTCGCCCGGGGCTGCCTGGAGGGCGTACGGAACCCGACCGATCTGGGCCGGGCCTTCGTGGTCCTGGGCGCCGAGGCGCTCGCCGGCGCCTCCGAACTGACGGCCGCGGTGGCCGAGTTGGACGCCAGGACGCGCGACTGGGCGGCGGACGTGGTCGGCCAGGGGCTGGCCGAGGGGGAGGTGCGGGCCGGGGTGGACGCGCGGGCCTTCGCGTTCGCCTTCGTGGGGCTGCTCAAGGGGCTGGTGGTGCAGGCGGCGGCCGCGCCGGAGGCCTTCGACGTGGCGGTGGCCACGGCGGAGGCGGAGCGCTGGATCCGGCTCGCGCTGCCGGCCGGCTGAGGGGGAGATCCCGGGGGTGCCCGGAAACGCCGCGCGCCGCGCCGGAGGGCCGGCGCGGCGCGAGGTTCGCAGCGAGGTCAGGCGGCGGGCTGCAGCCGGGCCGCGAGGGCGTCGGTGTCCGCGAGGAACCAGATGTGGGAGCCCTGGTTCGACTCGAGGACGAGCGAGCGCAGCGCCGAACTGGCCTCCAGGTGGCGGGAGATGTCGCCGAGGATGGCCAGGCGGACGTGGTAGTTGACGAACTTCTGCATCACCTCGCCGGCGAACCCGGTGCTCAGGACGAAGAAGGTGTCGTCCAGCCGGTCGGCGGGCACGGCGACCATCTCGGCGCCGTCGTACGTCGCGCCGATGAGATCCAGTGCGTCCTGCACGGTGGTGATCGCGGGCCCTGCTGGGTCGCACACGAGCACCTTCACCCCGCTCAGTTCCTGCACTGTGTCTGCCATGGCGCTCTCTCCTGCCGGTCGAACGTACGCGGGCCGGATGTGATCATCCGGCTACGAGCCTCAACCTAGACCAGGCGGAGGGCCGTTCGGAAACGATTTACCGCCCGGTGGCGGCTACTTCCGCTATTGCGGCTACTTCCGGGACCGGCCGCGGCCGGTCGGCGCGGCGATGCGCACCCGCGTGGTGGGGGCCGCCTGCTCCAGATCCTCCAACTGGGCCAGGACGGTGGCGCGCAGGTCGTCGTCGTCCTCGAAGTGGTGGTCGTTGAAGAGCGTGTAGCCCGTCCACATCAGGTTGGCGCACACCCGGGCCGGCACCCGCCCGGTCTGGGCGCCCATGCCGACCAGCGCCACCGACCGGATGCTGCCCGGCGCCAGCCGGTTCTGCCGGTGGACGGCCTGGAAGGCGGCCGCGCAGGCGAGGGCCACGTTCAGGGTCTCGCTCACGTTCTGCGAGGAGGTCTGCATCGTGGGCGCGGATATCAGGAACTTCGGGTTGACGGCCCCGGACGGCACGCAGACGGCGCTGCCGACCGGCAGCACGCCCGCGTACCGGTTGCGTATCGCCCGCTGCACCTTCAGCTGGATGCCCGCCCCGAGGTGTCGCTTGATCGCCGCGTCCGTCCCGCCGTCCATCCGGCCGCGGGAGTTGGTCGGGCTGACCCAGGCGTCGACGTTCTCGGCGAGGATCGAGCCGTGCCGGATCTCGACGTCGGGGACGTCGGCGAAGGCTGCCCGCCACGACTCGACCACCGTCGCGTTGAGGTCTGTCAGTACCACCCTGAGCGGGGACTGCGCGCGGTCCGTCGTCATGCTGCCACTCCTGTCGTTCGTCGAGCTGTTTCCCGCTGTCGATCAGGAAGCTAGCGCGCGGCACTGACAATCCGTCCGCCGTCGGCCGGCCACCCCGGATTGTCAGTCCCGGCTGTTAGGAATGTGTTGTCCGCCAGGGAGCTGACGAGCCGTCATTTTGTTTTTCCGTGATCCCGATCCAGCCGGAGTACCGCCATGAGCGCTGCCGAATCCTCCACCCCCGTCCAGGCCGACCCGAACGACCCGCTGGCCCTCGCGGAGCTGTTCCAGGGCGGCGGCGAGCCGTGGCTCCCGGTGCTGAAGCCCGTCATCGAGGCGCAGCCCGGCGCGGCCTCGTTCATCGGCCCGGGCCGCAGCCCGGAGGTCGTGCCCGTCCGCGAGCTGACCTTCCAGGCGCTCAAGCCGCACGCCCCGCACCAGTGGAAGGTCGTGGTCTTCGGCCAGAACCCGTACCCGCGGCCGGAGAGCGCCACCGGCATCGCCATGTTCGACAACGCCTTCCACGACTGGAAGGACAGCCAGTTCGGCCGGGTGATCAGCATCCGCTGCATCATCAAGGCCGCGGCGATGTGGAAGTACGGCATCCCCAAGAAGACGCCGATCGCGGACATACGCGCGCTGCTGAAGAAGGAGGAGACGGTCCAGCCGCCGGAGTGGTTCCAGGCGATGCTGACCCAGGGCGTGCTGCTGCTGAACGCGGCGCTCACCGCCAGCGCCGACGGCTCGATGGGCCCGGACGAGCACACCGGATTCTGGCGGCCCGTGGCCGAGCGGATCGTCGAGGAGATCCTCCGGGCCAAGCAGCAGGCGGGGGAGGAGGACCGGGGCGTCGTCTTCGCCTGGTGGGGTGCGCAGGCGCGCAGCCTGAAGAGCGTCGTGCGGCGGCTGGAGAAGAAGTACCCCGACGTCCAGGTCCGCCACATCGACCACGCCAACCCGGCGGCCCAGGGTGACATCTTCTGCGACAACGACCACTTCGCCACGGTGAACTCCGCCCTCGCCTCGCTCGGCGCGGACGAGATCGACTGGCTGCCCAGCAAGGGCTGGAACGCCGCCGCGGCGCAGGGCGAGGGCGCGGACGGCGGCGTCGCCGAGCGGATGGGCGCGTTCATCGCCTCCACCATGGAGCTGCACCAGCTCTACCTGGACCGGCTCGCGAGCGTCAAGGACGAGGGCCTCGAACTGCCCGCGATCAGCGGGGTGTTCGACACTCCGCTGATGGACTTCCGGGAGGCCGTGGCCCCGGTCGCCGGGCTGCTCCGCGGCCTGGACCGGCACGTCGCGCTGTCGCACGACTTCGGCAAGCGGCGGGCGGACGAGTCGGCGGCCTCCGGCCTGTCCGCCGACGCGATCGCCGCGCTGTACCTCTACACCTGCGAGTCCGCGTTCTACCGGGAGATCAACGCGGTGCTGCGCTCCCCGGACCGCGGCCGGCTCGTCCCGTACCTGCCGTACCTGCGGCTGCTGTTCGCGGCCGTGGCGCAGCTGCCGGTCCGCACCGAGCCGCTCTGGCGCGGGGTGTCGCTGGACCTGCGCAAGCAGTACCCGCTCGGGCGGACGGTGACGTGGTGGGGCGTGTCCTCCTGCACGTCCGAGCTCGGCGTGGCGAAGTCCTTCCTCGGCAGCCGGGGCAAGCGGACGCTGTTCGAGGTGCGGCCGCTGCGCGCCACGGGCATCCAGCGGTTCTCGGCGTTCACGGGGGAGGAGGAGTACATCCTGCTGCCCGGCACCCAGCTGGAGGTCACGGACGTGCGGGCCCAGCGCGGCGGGCTGTGCACCGTCACGCTGACCGAGATCGCGGAGGGGCCGCTGGTGTCCTGAGACCTCACGTTCTGACCAAGTCAGAATCTTTACCAAGTTAAGTTAGATGGTTCCTCCGAACAGCAGCCGAGCCGAGCGCGGAGGAAACGATGACGTCAGAAGCCCTGGGCCTCGACGGTGAGTTGGCGCGCGAGCGGAGCTACGTCGAGGTCTGCCGGGCGGCGATGGCCCGGCAGGTCGAGGACGCCGACCACCAGGTCATCGCCGCCGAGGACGTCTCGGGCGACGGCGCGAGCGCCGAAGCCCTGGGCCGGTACCTGCGGACCCGCGCCAAGCGGATGAAGGAGCTGCCGGAGAGCCCCGCCTTCTTCGGCCGCCTCGACTTCGGCGACGCCCCCGAGGCGGGGGACCACCGGGGGCAGCGCTACTACGTCGGCCGTCAGCGCGTCTCCGAGGACCCGACCGTGCCGCCGCTGGTGATCGACTGGCGCGCCCCGGTCTCCCGGGCGTTCTACCGGGCGAGCGCCCACGACCCGCTCGGACTCGCCGGGCGCCGTCGGTTCGGCTGGGCGCCGTCGAGCCCGGGCCGGCCGGAGGACCTCACCGGACTGGAGGACGAACACCTCGGCGACGCCGGGCAGCACACGGCGAACGGGCCGGGCGGCATCCTCGCCGCCGAGATCGAGCGCCCGCGCACCGGGCCGATGCGCGACATCGTCGCCACCATCCAGCCCGAGCAGGACGAACTGGTGCGCGGCGAACTGGGCGAGTCCGTCTGCGTTCAGGGCGCCCCCGGCAGCGGCAAGACCGCCGTCGGCCTGCACCGCGCCGCGTACCTGCTCTACAGCTTCCCGCAGCGGATCCGCCGCAGCGGCCTGCTGGTCATCGGTCCCAACCGGACCTTCCTGCGATACATCGCCGCAGTCCTCCCCGCCCTCGGCGAGCTCGACGTCTCCCAGCGCACCGTCGAGGACCTGGTCGCCACCCGCCCGGTCACGGCGGTGGATGGCGAGCGGGCCGCCGCGATCAAGCAGGACGCCCGGATGGCTGTGGTGTTGCGCCGGGCGCTGTACGGCCGGATCCGGGCGGCCGGCTCCGAACCGCTGGTCGTCCCGGAGGGCTCCTACCGCTGGCGGGTGCCCGGCGAGCGGCTCGACCGGCTGGTCGCCGAGGTTCGGGAGCAGGCGCCGCCGTATGCGATCGGGCGGGAGAACGTCCGGGCCCGGGTGGTGGCGCTGGTCCAGCACCAGGCCGAACGCCGGACCGACGTCAAGAACGCCACCTGGCAGGGGAAGGTCGGCCGCTGCCGGCCGGTCGCGGCCTTCCTGGAGGCCGCCTGGCCGGCGCTGCGCCCGGAAGCGGTGGTGGCCGCGCTGCTCGGCGACCCCGCCGCGCTAGCCGAGGCCGCGGACGGCGTGCTCGACGCCGAGGAGCAGGCGGCCGTCCTGTGGCGCAAGCCGCCGCGCTCGGAGAAGAGCGCGAAGTGGTCCGAGCACGACCTGCTGCTCCTCGACGAGGTGGCCGGTCTGATCGAGCGGCCGGCGAGCTTCGGCCACGTGGTGGTGGACGAGGCTCAGGACCTCTCCCCGATGCAGTGCCGGGCGATCGCCCGCCGCAGCGCCTTCGGCTCCCTCACCGTGCTGGGCGACCTCGCCCAGGCCACCGCCCCCTGGTCGGCCCGCGACTGGGCCGAGCAACTCGCCCACCTGGGCAAGCCGCAGGCGGCCCTGGTGCCGCTGACCACCGGCTACCGCGTCCCGGCCGCCGTCATGGCGCTGGCCAACCGACTGCTGGGCGCCCTGGACGTGGACGTGCCGCCGGCCGTCTCACTGCGCCGGGACGGCGAGGTGACCGTCCGCCCGGCGCCCGACCTGGACGAGGCCGTCGTCGCCGCGGTGCGGGCCGCGCTGGCCCGGGAGGGCTCGATCGCCGTGATCGCCGCCGACCACACGCTGGCCCGGGCCACCGCAGCGCTCCGGGCCGCCGGGATCCCGAGCGCCTCCGCCGAGGACGCTGGCACCACCGCCCGGGTGACGGCCCTGCCCGCCTCGCTGGCCAAGGGCCTGGAGTACGACCATGTGATCGTTCTGGAACCGGCCGCCATCGTCGAGGCCGAACCGCGCGGACTGCACCGGCTCTACGTGGTGCTGACCCGCGCGGTGTCCCGGCTGGACCTGCTCCACTCCCGCCCGCTCCCGGGCCCGCTGACGGCCTGACCCTCCAGGGGATCAGAGCACCCGGTGCAGCCAGCCGTGGGTGTCCTCGGTGCGTCCGTACTGGATGTCCAGGATGTGTTCGCGCAGGGCGAGGGTGTGCTTGCCGGGGGCGCCGGTGCCGATGGTGAACTCGTAGCCCCGGCCCTTGAAGGCGATGATGGGGGTGATCACGGCGGCGGTGCTGGCGGCGAAGACTTCGGTGATCGTGCCGTCGGCGGCTCCGCTGCGCAACTCGGCGAGGGTGATGGCGCGTTCGACCGGGGTGAGGGCGAACTCGTGGGCCAGGGCGAGGACGGAGTCCCTGGTCAGGCCGTCGAGGATGGTGCCGAGGGCGGGGGTGACCAGCTCACCGGCGGCGGTGATCAGGCAGAGGTTCATCGTGCCGGACTCCTCCAGGCCGCCCTCGCCGCCGGTCTCGTCCAGGAACAGCACCTGGTCGCAGCCGTGCTGCTGCGCCTCCGTCTGCGCGGCCAGGCTGGCGGCGTAGTTGCCGCCGCACTTGGCGGCGCCGGTGCCGCCGCGGCCGGCCCGGGTGTACTCGGTGCTCACCCAGAGGGAGATGCCGGTGACGCCGGAGGGGAAGTAGGGGCCGGCCGGGCTCGCGATGACCGAGTAGGTGACGTGGTCGGCCGGGCGGACGCCGAGGAAGGCCTTGGAGGCGAACATGTACGGCCGGAGGTAGAGGCTGCCCTTGCCGTCGGCGGTCGGCACCCAGGCCTCGTCCGCGCGCACCAGCTCCTCGACGCTGGTGAGGAAGTCCTCCTCGGACAGCTCGGGCAGGGCCAGGCGCCGCGCGGAGCGGGCGAAGCGGCGGGCGTTGAACTCGGGACGGAACAGCCAGACGCTGCCGTCGGCGTGGCGGTAGGCCTTCAGGCCCTCGAATATCTCCTGGGCGTAGTGCAGTACTGCGGCGCTCGGGTGCAGCGAGAACGGGGCCAGCGGCCCGATCCGGCGGTCGTGCCAGCCGGTGGCGGAGGTCCAGACGGCGGTGGCCATGTGGTCGGTGAAGAACCTCCCGAACCCCGGTGCGGCGAGGATGCCTCGGCGGTCCGTCTCGGAGGCGGGATCGGTGGTCCGGGACAGCGGGAAGGCTCCGCTCATCGTCAACTCCTCGGGGCGGTGGCAGGTCCGCCGCGGGCGGGCGGGCGGACCTGCGGGCGGGCAGGCGTGCGGACGGACGGACGGACGGACGGGCGGGGCCGGTGCTCGGCGCCGCCTCGGCATGCTAACGCCCGTTCGCGTCGGCGGCGCCGGTTCGGTCGGGTCGTGGACGGACCGACCCGGCCGCCCCGGCCCCGCACGGGCGGGTCGCGTCCGCCCGGTGGCGCCGCGGGACGCGTCGACGGATAACCCAATGCGAGTTCCCCGCGAGTTGCACCCCGATTCCCCACCGGGGTGGGCCGGTTGTCGAATCGGCCCATTCAGGAGGGGGCGCTGCCACGCAGTTGGCCGATTATCGCCAACTATTGAGCGTGCTCACTCAGCTGAGGTACAGTCATCAGCGGTTGATCGGCACACAATTCATCATCCTCGATGGCAGAACCGACCAGGCGGCACAACCGGCCTCCGCAGAGCGGCGATCCAGTGGCGGATCGAATGAGTTCTGGCATCTTTTCCAGAAAGGCCGCTTCGGAGACCATGGACTTTCCGGACGACCTCGGGCCCAAAGCCGGACTTCCTGGATGGCGCCCGTGAACGGCCAGATACTCCCCGACAAATGGTTCGTTTCCCGAGAATTGCGTCCGGAGGCGCCGGTCAGGCTCGTCTGCTTCCCCTATGCCGGCGGCGCCACGGCCATCTACACCCGCTGGCCGGCCGCGCTCGGCCCCGACGTCGAGGTCACCGCACTGGCCCTGCCGGGCCGCGAGCGCCGCATCGGCGAGCCCGCGGCCGTGGACGTGGAGCAGATCGCGGCGGCCGTCGCGGCCTCCGCCGACCGGCCGTACGCGCTCTTCGGCCACTCGATGGGCGGCCTCCTCGCCTTCGAGGTGGTCCGCCGGCTGCGCCGGGACGGGGCCGAACTGCCCGTCCACCTCTTCGTGTCGGGCTGCGCCCGGCCCGACCAGCCGCGCGGCGACGACATCTTCGACGGCCTGTCGGAACTCCCCGACACCGAGATGCTGGAGCGGCTGGTCCGCGGCGGCGGCCTGCCCGCCTTGGTGCTGGACGAGCCGGACCTGCTGGAACTCGTACTGCCCGTCTGCCGGGCCGACTTCGGCTGGCTGGACGCGTACGACTGCGGCGACGAACCGCCGGTGCCGGTGCCGATCACCGCCTTCGTCGGCGCCGAGGACGCCTCGGCCCGCCCCGAGGACGCGGCCGGCTGGGCCGCGCACACCACCGGACCGTTCGCCCAACACGTGGTGCCGGGCGGCCACTTCTTCCTCGACGACAACCTGGACGCCATCAGCCGGGCGATTCGCGCCGGGATCGGGAGCCCGGTGGCTTGACGGGCGCCGCGGCGTGACGGGCCCGGTGGCTTGACGCGCGCCGGGGTGTGACGGCCCGGTGGCATGACGCGCCCCCGTGTCCGACGGGATCCACGAGACGAGCCCCGGTCCGCGACAGGTTGGAACGACGAGATCAGGAACTGTGATGGCGGATGGAACCACCGGGTCGGCCGTGCCCGGCGCGGGCGGGGAGCGCATCGCCCGCGCGGCCCACGGCCAGGAACTGGTCTGGCTGACCGGCCGCCGTTCCCAAGGCCTGCTGCTCCAGCACGTGGCCGACACCTTCCGGCTCGGCGCCGCGATCGACGAGGCCCGACTGCGCGCCGCCCTCGGCGAACTGGCCGCCCGGCACACCGCCCTGCGCACCTCGCTGCGGGTGCTGGGCGGTGGGCTGCGCCAGGTCGTGCACCCGCGGATCGACCTCCCGGTGGAGTTCACCGACCTCGGCGGGCCGGACGACGGCAAGCGGGCCGAGCGGCTGGCCGAGCTCGCCGACCAGGCGGTGGCGCAGCCCTTCAACCCGGGCCGGGCACCGCTGTGGCGGGCCGTCGCGGTCCGGCTCGGCGAGGCGGACTGGGCGGTGGTGCTGGTCGCCCACCAACTGGTCTGCGACCAGGCCTCGTTGTTCCTGCTCAACGCCGAACTCGCCGAACTGTGCGCGGCTTCGGAGCAGGGCCGTGCCCCGGTGCTGCCGGAGCCGCCGATGGACTTCGCCAGCTACGCGGACCACCAGCACGCCGGGCCCGGCGCCGAACGCCGGGCGCAGGACGATGAGTTCTGGCGCCAGCAGCTGGACGGCCTACCGCACGGGCACGGCATCCCGCTGGACCGGCCGCGCCCGGCTGTACCGGCCTTCGCGGCCGCAGAGGTCCGCTCCGAGCTCCCGCCCGGCCTGCCGGCCGCGCTGCGGACGGGCGCCGACCGGCTCGACGCAGCGCCCGCCGTGCTGCTGCTGGCCGCCTACGCGGCACTGCTGCACGACCGCTCCGGCCGGACGGACCACGGGATCGGGGTACCCGTCTCCGGGCGGCACCGGCCGGAGACGCTGTCGCTGGTCGGCGCCCTGGCCGGCACGGTGGTGCTGCGCCTGGACACCTCCGGCGACCCGGCCTTCGCCGAACTGGTCGACCGGGCCCGAGGCGTTGCGTCGGCCGCCTGGGAACACCAGGACCAGGCCTTCCGGCCCGCGCGGCAGATCGCCTTCACCCTGACGGACGGCCCGGACCCCGGCCCCCCGTGCGGCTTCGCCGAGGACGACCTGCTGCTCGAAGTCGCCGGGCGCGCCGCCCGGTTGGTCTACGACCCCGCGCTGTTCGCCCCCGCCACCGCCCGCGGCCTGCTCGACGACTACCTGGCGCTGCTCGCGGCCGCCCTCGCCGAGCCGGCCACACCGCTGTCCCTGCTGTTGTCCCTGCTGCCCGGAGCCGCCGCGACCCGGCCGCCCCGACCGGCCCACGACGAGCGGACCGCCGGTTCTCCCGCCGGCGGCCGCGGACCGTCCGGGCCGGAGGCCCCCCACGGGGGCCGGGCCGCCCCATCGGTTCTTCTGAGGAGCACGACATGACGGTGACCGGTCGGATCGTCGGCATACCGAGTGAGGTGTGGCACGAGGAGGTGCTGGCACCGCAGTTCGCGTACGAGGCCGAGCACCTGCTGCGGCACTACGTGGCGATCGAGAAGGTGCTGCTGCTGGAGTACCGGCGGATGGAGCTGGTCGACGACGCGGGCACCGCCGCGATCGCGGCCCGGTTGGACGGGGTGTCGGCGGAGACCGTCCGGGCGAACCCGCGCGAGAACATGTCGGACATCTCCTTCGCGCTGGAGCGGCACGTCGCGGCGGGCCCGCTCGCGCCGTTCGCGGCCTGGCACGTCGATCGAAGCCGCAACGACCTCCAGGTGTGCGCCCAGCTGCTGTCCGCCCGTGAGCAGGTGCGGGCGCTGGCCGCCGATCTGCTCGCCTTCGACGCGGCGGTCCGCGAGCTGGCGGCGGGCGCGGTCGAGGTGCCGATGCCCGGTTACACCCACGCCCAGGCCGCCCAGGTCGTCAGCCCGGGCTTCTACCTGGCCGCGCTGTCCAGCGAGACGCTGGCCGCGGTGCGCCGGCTGCTGGCCGCGTACGACGAGATCGACGCCTCGCCGCTGGGCGCCGGCAGCATGGCCGGCCAGGAACTCGCCTGGGACCGCACCCGGATGGCCGGGCTGCTCGGCTTCGCCCGGCCCCAGCCGCACGCCCTGGTGGCCGTCGCCTCGCGCGGCTGGGCGCTGGCCATCGCGGCCGAGGCGGCGAACTTCGCCGTCGCGCTCAGCCGCTTCACCACCGACCTGATGGCCTGGGGCGGCAGCGCCCACGGCTTCCTGGACCTCCCGGACGAGCTCTCCGGGATCTCCGCCGCGATGCCGCAGAAGAAGAACTTCCCGGTGCTGGAGCGGATCCGCGGCCGCTGCGCGCTGGTGGCGGGCAGCGCGGCCGAACTGGCGGCGGCGCAGCGCAACACCCCGTACACCAACACCGTGGAGGTCTCCAAGGAGGCCGGCGCGCACCTGCGGGTGCAGACCGAGGCGCTGCGCTCGACCCTGCGGCTGGCGCACGCCGTGGTCACCGGGCTGGAGTTCCGCACCGACCGGATGCGCGCGGCCTGCGAGGGGGAGTTCCTCGGCGGCTTCACCCTCGCCAACCGGCTGACCCTGGACGAGGGCGTGCCGTGGCGCACGGCGCAGATCATCGCGGGCCGCTACATCAAGGCCGCACTGGACAAGGGGCTGGCCCCGGCCGACGGGGAAGCCGCGCTGCTCTCGGCGATCGCGGAGGAGGCCGGGCACCGACTGGCCGGCCCCGGGGCGCTGTTGGCCGCGTCGTTGACCGTGGAGGCGGGGCTGCGCGCCAAGACCTCGGTCGGCTCGACCCACCCCGATCAGGTCCGCGCGACCCTCGCCGAACTCCTCGGCGAGCACGAGCGGTTGACCGGGCGGTGGGCGGAGCGGGACGCCGCCGTACGGGCGGCGGCGGACCGGGTCGCGGCGCTGCTCGCGCCCTCGGCGGGCACCTCGGCGGAACGGCCTTGACCCCGCCGCCGCCCCAGCCCTTGACCCCGCCGCCGCCCCGGCCCGTGACCCCGGCCGAGCCCCCGCGCCGCCCCTCCTTCGCCTCCCCCCGCCCCGGCGTCGACCTGCGGACCGGTTCGGCCCGCGCCTTCGGCACCTTCGGCGAGCTCCTCCAGGGCGCGCTGCCCGGCGGCCCGGAGTTCCTGGTGACGCTGCCGGTCGACCGCTGGGCCCGGGCCCGCTTCCGCCTCGACCCGGGCGGCCCGCTGCGGGTGTTCCCCTCGCACAAGACCAAGACCCGGCGGGTCGCCGAGGCGATGCTCGCCTCCTGCGGCCGGCCGGCCGGCGGGGTGCTGCTGCTGGACGGCGATCTGCCGGTCGGCAAGGGGATGGCCAGCTCCTCGGCCGACCTGGTGGCCACCGTACGGGCGGTCGGCGCCGCGGTTGGCCTGGACACCTCCCCGGCCACGGTGGAGCGCTGGCTGCGCCCGATCGAGCCGACCGACGGGGTGATGCACCCCGGGGTGGTGGCCTTCGAGCACCGCGAGGTGCGGCTGCGCGAGCGCCTCGGCGGCCTCCCGGCGGCGACGGTGGTCGCGGTGGACGAGGGCGGGCTGCTGGACACGGTGGCGTTCAACCGGGTGCCCAAGGTGTTCTCCCCGGCGCACTGCGCCGAGTACGCGGACCTGCTGGCGGAACTCGCCGCGGCGGTGCGGGCCGGCGACCTCGCCCGGGTGGGGGCGGTGACGACCCGCAGCGCGGTGCTGAACCAGCGCCTGGCGCCCAAGCGCAACCTCGACGCGATGCTCGCGATCGCCGAACGGATCGGCGCCGCGGGGGTGGTGTGCGCGCACAGCGGCACCCTGCTGGGCCTCCTGCTGGACGAGAACGACGCCGACCACGGGCCCCGCCTGGCCGCCGCCGTGGCGGCCTGTTCGACCCTGCCCGGCACCACCACCACGGTCCGGGCCCTGACCCTTCAGGACATGGAGCTAGCTCATGCGGCATGAATCGATCGTCGAGGCCATCGGTCACACGCCACTGGTCCGGTTACGGGTGCCCGCGCCGGAGGGCGTCGAGGTGTACGCGAAGCTGGAGCTGGCGAACAACTTCGCGATGAAGGACCGGGTGGCCCGGCAGGTCGTCACCGAGGCCCGCCGTTCCGGGGTGCTGAAGCCGGGCGCGCCGATCGTGGAGAGCTCCTCGGGGACGATGGCGCTCGGCCTGGCGCTGGTGGGCACCCACCTGGGCCACCCGGTGCACATCGTCACCGATCCGCGGATCGACCCGATCACCCTGGCCAAGCTGCGCACCCTGGGCTGCGAGGTGCACGTGGTGTCGGCGATGGGCGAGCAGGGCTGGCAGTCGGCCCGGCTGGACCTGCTGGCCGAGCTGATGACCGGTCTGCCGGGCGCCTTCTGGCCGCAGCAGTACTCGAACCCGCAGAACCCGGCGGCCTACCGCGGCCTGGCCGAGGAGCTGGTCGCCGACCTCGGGACGGTGGACGTGGTGGTGGGATCGGTCGGCAGCGGCGGGTCGCTGTGCGGGACGTCCCGGGCCCTGCTGGAACGTTTCCCCGAGCTGAAGGTGGTCGGCGTCGACGCGGTCGGCAGCGTGTTGTTCGGCCAGCCCGATGTGCCCACCCGCCGTCAGTCCGGCCTCGGCAACAGCCTCTACCCGGACAACATCGACTACCGGCTGATCGACGAGGTGCACTGGCTCTCCGACGACGAGGCCTTCGCCGCGACCCGGGCGCTGGCCCGGGAGCAGAAGATCTTCGCCGGGAACACCTCCGGCTCGGTCTACCGGGTGCTGACCCACCTGGCGGCGAACGCCGAGCCCGGCACCCGGCTGGTCGGCATCATGCCGGACCGCGGTGACCGGTACGTCGACACCGTGTACGCCGCCGCCTCCACCGCCTCCGTCACCCCCGACGCCGTCGAGCCCGCGGTGGCGACCGAGCCGGTGCCCGTCCGCTACGGCGAGCTGGTGCACAGCTGGTCGTACGCCGAGATCCCCCGCCGGGAGCGCCCGCTGCTGCTGTTCGTGGAGTCCAACACCACCGGCACCGGCATGCTCGCGCTCACCACGGCCGTTCGGCTCGGCCTGGAGCCGGTGCTGTTCGTGGTGGACCCGGCCCGCTACCAGGGGCTGGCGGAGACCGGCTGCCGGGTCGTGGTCTGCGACACCGACGACCCGCAGACGCTGCGCAAGGCCGCCGAGGAGGCGGCCGGCGACCGCGAGGTGGCGGGGGTGACGACGACCAGCGAGTACTACCTCGTCCAGGCGGCCGCGCTGGCCGAGGGGCTCGGGGTGGCGGCCAACCCGGCGTCGGCGCTGGCGGCCTGCCGGGACAAGTCGGCGACCCGGCGCACGCTGCTCGCGCACGGGGTGCGCCAGCCCCGGTTCGCCGAGGTGCGCGACCCGGCCGAGGTCGAGGCGGCCGTCGCGGCGGTGGGCCTGCCCTGCGTGGTCAAGCCGGTCGACGAGTCCGGTTCGCACGAGGTGCTGTGGTGCGGGGACGTCGCCACCGCGACCGGGCAGGCCCGCAAGCTGCTGGCGGTCACCCGCAACGTGCGCGGCCAGGCCAGCGCCGGGACGGTGCTGGTGGAGGAGTTCCTGACCGGGCCGGAGTTCAGCGCGGAGATGTTCTGGGCGGACGGCGAGGCGGTCTGCGTCGGCATCACCCAGCGCACCGTCAGCGAGCTGCCGTACTTCGTGGAGACCGGGCACCTGTTTCCGGCGGTCCTCCCCGTCGAGACGGCCGCGGCGATGGCCGACACCGCCCGGCGCAGCCTGGAGGCCGTCGGGCTGAACCGCGGCCCGGCGCACGTCGAACTGCGGCTGACCGCCGACGGACCGGCCGTCATCGAGATCAACGCCCGGCTGGCCGGCGGCATGATCCCGGAGCTGATCAGGCCCGCGACCGGCATCGACCTGCTGGGCCAGCAGATCCGCGCCGCCGCCGGCCTGCCGCTGAATTTGACCCCGGAGCGGTCGCGCTCCGCCGGGATCCGCTTCCTGATCGCCGCCGAGGCGGGCCGGCTGGACGCGGTCGAGGGCGTCGAGCGGGCGGGCGCGGTCGCCGGGGTTGAGCGGGTCACCGTGACGGCGGCCGTGGGCCGCCCGGTGCGGCCGGTCCGGGAGGCGTACGACCGGCTGGGCCACGTGATCGCGGTCGGGGACGGTCCCGAGCAGGTGGGCGCGGCCCTGGACGCCGCGCTGGCCGAGCTCGCGGTCGTGGTCGAGCCCGAGGAGAAGTAGGGCGTACGGCAGCGCCGGCGGACGGCGGGAAGCGGTCCGCCGGCGCTGCCGTACCGGGGCTCAGGACCCCTGAGCCGGGCGGCGGCGGCGCACCACGGCCGGCTCCGCCGTGTCGGGCCGCGGTGTCCGGTCGATCCGGGCCGCCAGCGCCGCGATCGTCGGGTGCTCGAAGCAGGCGCTCAACGGCAGTTCGACGCCCAGGCCCTGGTGGATCTCGGCGAGCATCCGGACCGCCGCCAGCGAGTGGCCGCCGAGGACGAAGAAGTCGTCGTCGACCCCGATCCGCTCGGTCTGGAACAGCCCCTGCCAGATCCCGCACAGCGCCCGCTCGGTGGCGGTGCCGGGCGGGCGGCGGAAGCCCTCGGCGCCCTCCTCCGGCGGGACCCGCAGCGCCTTGCGGTCGGTCTTGCCGGACGGCAGCGTCGGCATCGCGCCGAGCACCACGAACCGGGCGGGCGTCATGGCCCGGGGCAGCGAGCGGGCGCAGTGCGACCGCAGCTCGGCCGGGGTCGGCCGGGCGGCCGGATCGGCCGGGTCCACTGGGGTGACGAAGGCGACCAGGCGCGGCCCCGAGGACACCGAACCGTCCACCACCACCGCCGAGTTGGCGACCTTGCGGTGCGCGCCGAGGACGGCCTCGATCTCGCCGAGCTCGATCCGCACCCCGCGGATCTTCACCTGGCCGTCGCCCCGGCCCAGGTACTGCAGCTCGCCGTCGGCCGTCCACCGGGCCAGGTCGCCGGTGCGGTACATCCGCTCACCGGGCGCGCCGTACGGGCAGGGCAGGAAGCGGTCCGCGGTCAGGTCGGGGCGGCCCAGGTAGCCGCGGGCCAGGCTCGCCCCGGCGAGGTACAGCTCGCCGGTGACGCCCGGCGGGACGGGCCGCAGCGCCTCGTCCAGGACGAACAGCCGGGAGCCGGTGATCGGCTCGCCGAGCGGCGGGCTGACCGTCCCGTCCAGCGGGCCGGACAGGGTGCCCAGGACGGTCGTCTCGGTCGGCCCGTAGGCGTTGTGCAGCCGGCGACCGCGCCCCCACTGCGCCGCCAGGTCGGTGCCCATCGCCTCGCCGCCGCTGACCACCGCCCGCAGCTGCGGGAACGCGCGGGCGGGCAGCGCGGCCAGGGCGGTCGGGGTCAGCACGGCGTGGCTGATCCGCCGCTGTTCGAGCAGGACGGCCAGCTCCTCGCCCAGCACCGGGTGCGCGGGCGCCACCACCAGGGTGCCCCGGGACCGGAAGGCCATCAGGAGTTCCAGGACATACATGTCGAAGGTGGGGGACACCTGCTGGAGCACCCGGGGCTGCTCCCCGTGGCCCCCCGCCATCACCACCTCGTGCAGTCGCTCGCCGAGCGGGGTCAGCCCGGTGTGGGTGACCACGACGCCCTTGGGCTGCCCGGTCGAGCCGGAGGTGTACAGCAGGTAGGCGGCGTTCGCCGGGTCGACCGGGGCGGTCGCCGGGCGCTCGCCGGAGTGGTCGGCGAGCGCGTCCAGCAGGTCGGGGTCGTCCAGCAGCAGCGTAGTCGGGGCGCCGACGGGCAGGGCGGAGGCGCCGGCCGAATCGGTCAGCACCAGCGCGGCCCGCGCGTCGGACAGGATGAACGACAGCCGCTCGACCGGGAACTGGACGTCCAGCGGCAGGAACGCGCCGCCGGCCTTGGCGACCGCCAGCACCGCGAGCACCAGCTCGCCGCTGCGCGGCAGGGCGAGCGCGACGGTGCGCTCCGGGCCGATCCCGCGGGCGACCAGTTCGGCGGCCAGCCGGTTCGCCTGCTCGTCCAGTTCGGCGTACGAGAGGGTGATGTCGCCCGCCTCCAGGGCCGGCGCGTCCGGGGCCGCCGCCACCGCCCGCTCGAACTGCTCGGCGAGGGTGGCCGGTTCGGGAGCGGCCGCACCGGTGCTCCACTCGCCGAGGACCGCCTCGCGCTCGCCCGGGAGCAGCAGCTCCCACCGGGAGATCGGCAGGTCGGGCTGCTCGGTCGCGATGGCGAGCGCGAGCAGCAGCCGCCGGGCCAGCGCCTGCCCGGCCGCCTCGTCGAACCGGTCGGCGCTGACCGTCAGGACGCCGCCGATGGTGGCGCGGGCGCGGTCCTCGGTCAGCTCGAAGGTCAGGTCGAAGGGGGTGGCGGGGGTGCCCAGGTCGAAGGGCTCGGTGGGCAGCCCGCCGAGTGCCGGCACCGGCTCGGGCTCGCCGTTGAGGCTCGCCATCACCTGGAACAGCGGGTTGCGGCCGTTCTGGCGGGGCGGGTTGAGGGCGGTGACGATCTCGTCGAAGGGCAGCTCCATGTGGTCGTGCGCGGCGAGGTTGGTCTCCCGCACCCGGGCGATCAGGGTGCGGAAGCTCGGGTCGCCGGAGGTGTCGGCGCGCAGCACCGCGGTGTTGATGAAGCAGCCGATCAGCTCGTCCAGCGCCTGGTCGGAGCGCCCCGCGGTGGGGGTGCCCAGCGGGATGTCGGTGCCGGCGCCGAGCCGGGTGAGCATCGCGGCGATCGCGGCCTGCAGCACGATGAAGACGCTGGCGCCGTGCTCGTGGGCCGCGGCGGTGATCCGCCGGTACAGCTCGGGGCCGGCCTCCACCCGGGTGGGCAGGCCGCGGAAGGTCGGCGTGGCAGGGCGCGGCCGCGCCCCCGGCAGGGCGAGTTCCTCGGGCAGCCCGGCCAGCGCCTTGGCCCAGAACTCCAGGCTGCGCCCGAACGGGCTGCCCGGATCCTCGGCGCGGCCCAGCTGCTGCGCCTGCCAGAGCGCGAAGTCCGCGTACTGGATGGGAAGTTCGTGCCAGCCCGGGGCCTGCCCGGCGGAGCGGGCGGCGTAGGCGGTGGCCAGGTCGCGGCAGAGCGGGGCCAGCGAGAGGCCGTCGCAGGCGATGTGGTGGACGTCCACCAGCAGCACGTGGGAGCGCGGGCCGGTGCTGAACACGTGCAGCCGCAGCGGGACTTCGACGGTCAGGTCGAACGGGGTCTCCAGCGCGTCCCGCAGCGCCTGCTGGAGGCCGTTGGGGTGGATGGCGCTCGCCCGGACCACCTGGGCGACGGCCTCGGGCGGCTGCACCGACTGGCGCGGCACGCCGCCGTCGGCCGGGAAGACCGTGCGCAGGATCTCGTGCCGCCGGCCGAGGTCCGCCGCGGCCGCGGTGAGCGCGGCGAGGTCCAGCTCGCCGTCGATCCGCACCGCCAACGGCATGTGGTAGAAGGCCTGTTGCTGACCCAGCCGGTTGACGATCCAGATTCCGCGCTGGGCCATGGACAGCGGGAGCGCCTCGGGCCGGGGGCCGGAGGCGGCCGGGATCGCGCTGCGGGCGGGTGCCTCGGCGGGGGTCGCGGCGGCCTCGTCCAGCAGCTTGGCCAGGTCGGCGAGCACCGGGGTCTTGAGGATGTGGCGCACCGAGAGCTTGACCGACCACTGCCGCCGGATCCGGGCGACCAGCCGGGTGGCCAGCAGCGAGTCCCCGCCGTCCCGCAGGAAGTCGGTGTCCCGGCCGACCTTCTCGGTGCCCAGCAGCCGGGACCAGATCGCCGCGAGCGCCCGCTCGGTCTCGGTCGCGGGGGCGTTGGAGCCGTCGGCGGATCCCACGGCGGGGCGGGCGAGCGGGACTCGCGGGTCGGCGGCGTACTCGACGGTGCCGTCGCCCAGCACCCGGGCCCGGCGGCCGCTCGGCGTGCCCGCCAGCAGCAGTTCGCCGTACACCCCGGCGGGCGCCCGGTTGCCGTACCGGTCGCGGACCTCCGCCTCGGCGCCGTCGACCTCGGCCGGGCCGTGCGCGCCCAGCGGAACGCCGCCGACGCTGGCCGCGCCCTCGGCCAGGAAGGCCTCCAGCAGGGCCAGGTAGTCGGCGGCGAGCCGCTCCACGGTCGCCCGCTCGAACAGGTCGGTGGCGTAGTCGAAGGTGAAGCCGACCTCGTCCGCCGTGTAGCTGACCGCGAGTTCCAGGTCGAACTTGGCGGAGTCGTTGCGCATCTCCACGATCTCGACGGCCAGCCCCGGCAGCTCCGGCGGCGGAACGACCTGGTTGACGCTGCACATCACCTGGAACACCGGGTTGCGGGACGGGTCCCGGACCACGCCGAGCGCCTCCACCACCCGGTCGAACGGCACGTTCTGGTGCGACAGCGCCTCCGCCGCCACCGTCCGCACCTGGCCCAGCAGTTGGCGCAGCGTCGGATCCCCGGCCAGGTCGACCGGCACCGCCAGGGTGTTGGCGAAGTAGCCGATGACCGGCTCCCACTCGGCCCGCGGCCGGTTGGCCACCGGCACGCCGACGACCACCCGCTCCTCGCCGTTGTACCGGTGCAGCAACGCGGCCAGCACCGTCACCGCGGTGGCGAACAGCGAGGCCTCGTGCCCCGAGCCCCAGGCGGCCAGCCGCCGCTGGAGGTCCGCCGGGACGGGCACGGTGACGCTGGCGCCCTCGCCGCTGAGCAGGACCGGCCGCGGCAGGTCGGCCGGAATGCCGGCCTCCTGTGGCAGCCGGGCCAACTGCTCGCGCCAGAAGGCGAGCTGGCCGCGGTAGAGCTCCACCGTGGCCGGTTCGGCCTCCCACGCCGAGTAGTCGGCGTAGCGCACCGTGAGCGGGGCCAGGTCTGCGGGCGCGCCGCCGACCCGGGCCGTGAAGCAGGCGCCCAGCTCCTGGAAGAACAGGCCCTCCGACCAACCGTCGGTGATCGCGTGGTGCATGGTGACGGCGAGGTAGTGCACCGATGCCCCGGCCCGGATCAGCTTCGCCCGGAACAGCGGCCGGCCGGCCAGCGCGAACGGGATCCGGCTCTCCTCCTCGATCAGCCCGATCACCGCCGCCTCGCCGAGGTCGGTCAGGTCCAGCTGCTCCCAGGGCAGTTCGTCCGGGTCGAGCAGCAGTTGGAAGACCTCGTCCTCGTCCCCGGTGAAGGTGGTGCGCAGGCCCTCGTGCCGCGCCACCAGGTCGCCGACCGCGAGCCGCAGGGCGTCGGTGTCGAGCTCGCCCGCCAGCCGGAGCCGGAACGGGACGTTATAGGTGCTGTTGAGGCCGTTCAGCTGCTCCAGGAACCAGAGCCGCTTCTGCGCCAGCGACGCGGGCGCCCGCCCGTCGCCCGAGCGGGCGGTCGGCACGGCGGCGGACGCGGGGGCGGCGGCGGTCGAGGCGGTGGCCTCCTCCGCCAGGGCGCGGGCGAAGACGGCGTCCAGTGTGGCGCGGCCGACCGCATCGGTGTCGTTCAAGAACCTTCCTGGCCTTCCTGGTCGTGGGGGAAACCACACCTGACGTAACGTCAGACTGTGACGGCGGCGGTGGGGAGTTCGGTGGGGATGCCGGACACCTTGCGGACCGGGGAGAGGCCGAGCAGCAGGGCGGCCAGGCCGAGGCCGCCGGCGCACAGCACGATCGCCCACTGGGTGCCCAGCAGGGAGCCGAGCCCGCCGCCGGCCATGGCGCCGAACGGGGTCCCGGCCATCACGATCATCCGGGTGGAGGCGTTCATCCGGCCCTGCATGTCGTCCGGGGTGATCGCCGCACGGTAGCTGCGGATGTTGATGCTGCTGGAGATCACCAGTGCGGCGTAGGCGACCTGGACGAACATCAGCATCACGAAGGCGATGCCCTTGGGCATCAACGTCGCCGCGGGGATGACCAGTTCGACGGCGGTCATCGCCACGGTGATCCAGACCACCATCCGGCCGAAGGGCAGCAGCCGGCCCAGCCAGGCCGCCAGCAGGGCGCCCATCAGCGAGCCGACGCCCGTCCCGGCCAGCAGTGCGCCGACCAGGATGCCGGGCAGGTCCAGGGTGCGGGTGATGAAGACCAGGAACACCGGGTCGATCGCGATGGCGGAGAAGTTCACCAGGAAGGTGACCAGCACCAGGGTACGCAGCGTCGGGTCGCCGAAGATGAAGCCCAGGCCCTCGCCGATCTCCTTCCACATCGAGGACGGCCGGCCGTCGGCGGGCCGCTCCGGCACCGGCTCGCGCTTGCGGATGCGCAGGGTGCAGGCGGCCGCCAGCCCGAAGGCGAAGACGTTGACCATGATGACGACCGGGCCGGTGAGCAGC
The DNA here is from genome assembly GCF_044546945.1 of Kitasatospora sp. NPDC053057. NCBI lineage: Bacteria > Bacillati > Actinomycetota > Actinomycetes > Kitasatosporales > Streptomycetaceae > Kitasatospora > Kitasatospora sp. NPDC053057. The sequence goes on from NZ_JBITZP010000011.1 coordinate 22,087, forward strand.
TGAACCAGCAGGCCGCCGAAGGTCCGGCCGCCGATGTTGGAGACCGAACTGCTCATCTCCAGCTTGCTGTTGCCCTCGACGAGATCCTCGCGCTCGACCAGGGCGGGCAGGATCGAGGCGTTGCCGATGTCGGAGACGGTGCTGCAGGCGCCGGTGCCGAACACCACCGCCAGCAGGAGGGGGACGCTCAGCAGGTGCGCCCAGGACAGCAGCGGGACGGAGATCAGGATCAGCGAGCGGACGGCGTCCGCCGCCACGATGATCAGCTTCTTCGGCCGCCGGTCCAGCCAGACCCCGACGAACAGGCTGATCAGCAGGTAGGGCAGGAACTCCGTGGCGAGCAGCAGGCCCATCTGGAATACCGAGGCGCCCAGGCTGACGGAGGCGATCAGCGGGACGGCCACCGCCACCATGTTGGTGCCCAGCATGGACAGGGTCTGGCCGGCCCAGAGTCTGCGGAAGTCCGCGTGGTCCCACAGTCCGGTGAGCTTCACGCCGCCGCTCCTTCCTGGGTCATCGCGCGGCCCATCAGGTCGAGCAGCGGCTGCGGGGCGGCGAGGAAGGCGTGGTGCCCGCCGTCCAGCAGGTGCTCGTGGTGGCGGCCGGGCGGGACGTACCTGGCCCAGCCGCCGAGCTGCTCCGGGCGGATCTCCACGTCGTGCTTCCAGCCGACCGCGTGCACGGCGCAGGCCAGCGGCTCGGGGGCGGCGAGCTGGTAGCGGCGCTGGGCCGCGAGGTCCTCCTCCAGTACGTCCAGCGCGACGTCGAGGAAGTCCGGGTCCATCCTGGTCCCGGCCGCCTCGGCGAGGATGTTCAGCTCGACCGCGAGGTCGTCCCGCTCGAGCCACAGCCAGCGGCCGAACGGGTCCTCGTGCGGGGCGAGTTGGGAGGACATGAAGAGCGCGGTCAGCTTCTTGCCGTGCACCCGCTCCAGTTCCAGCGCGGTGGCGAAGGCGGAGAGGGCGCCGCCGCAGTGCCCGAAGAAGCCGGTCGGACGGTCCACCAGCGGCGCCAGGGCCGCCGCGGCCGCCGTGGCCAGGTTCTGGTAGGTGACCGGGTGCGGCTCGCGCATGCGGTTCTCCCGTGCGGGCAGCTGCACCAGGCACACCTCGACCTCACCGATCCGCTCGGGCCAGGCGCGGTACATGGACGCGCCCGTGCCCGAGTACGGGAAGAGGAAGATCCGTGCCGGGGCGTCCTCGGATGGTTGGCGGAACAGCCATTTGCCCGCGTCGGTCTGCATGGCGCCGTGAACTCCTTGCTCCCGCCGTTGCGGTGTCGGGGTGGTCGGTGATGTGGCGGTCGGTCGGTGGGGCCGGAACGGCCGGTCAGTCGCCGAGCGCGGCGGCGCCGAGGACGCCGCCGACGGCCCGGACGTGCGGCTGCCTGATCAGGCCGTAGTGATCGGTGTCGAGCCGGTGGACCCGGAAGGCGCCGGCCACCGATGCCCGCCAGGCCTCGGCGCTGCCCAGCGCCTGGCCGTCCCGGCTCTCCAGGTAGACCACGTCGCCGGGGTGGCGGCGCGGCCGGTAGGCGTGGTGGGCCCGCAGGTTGGCGGCGAAGACGCGGTGACGGGCCGCCCAGGCCCCGCTGCCGGACTCGGCGGGCGGGGCGCCGGTGAGCGCCAGGGTGTCCCGGAGGAGCGCCTCGGTGGTGCGGGCGTCGTCCAGGCCGGCGAGCTGCTCGGGGGCGGGGAAGGCGGCGTCGATCATGCCGAGGGTCACCTCGCGGCCGGCCGCCGTCAGCAGGCCCGCGGCCTCGAAGGCCAGCACCGCGCCGAAGGACCAGCCGGCCAGGTGCACCGGTCCGGACGGGAAGTCCCGCCCGATCCGGGAAACGGCGGCCGCGGCCATCTCCTCGACGGTGGAGCCGACCGGCTCGGCGCAGTCCAGCCCGTACACGGCCAGTCGCGGGTCGAGCGCGGCCGTCAGGGCCAGGTAGCCCAGGGCGCTGCCGCCGACCGGCGGGAACAGCCACAGCGGCGCGGCGCCGGACGGGCGCAGGGCCAGCACGTCCCAGCCGTTAGGGGATTCCGGTGAGGGTGCCTCCAGCAGGGCGGCCAGCCGTTCGACCGTGTCGTGGGCGAACAGCTCGGCCACGCTCAGCCGGCGCTCGAAGTCCCGGCGCAGGCGCCCGATCAGCCGGACGGCGGCCAGCGAGTGCCCGCCGATCCGGAAGAAGCCCTCGTCGAGGCCGAAGTCCGCGGTCTCCAGCACGTCCGTCCAGGCGGCGGCGACCAGGCGTTCGGCGTCGGTGAGCGGCCGGGCGGGCGCGGTGGACTTCTCGGTGTTCGAGGGGGTGGGAAGCCGCTTGCGGTCCACCTTGCCGCTGCCGGTCAGCGGCAGCTCGGCGAGCGGCTGCCAGGCGGCGGGCACCAGGTGCCGGGGGAGCAGGCGTTCGGCGTGCCGGCGCAGCTCCTCGACCGGCAGCTCGGCGCCGGGCCGGGCGGTGAAGTGGCCGATCAGCCGGTCGCCGTCGAAGGTCACGGCGGCCGAGCCGCAGTCCGGGTGCGCGGACAGCACGGCCTCGACCTCGCCCGGTTCGACCCGCATGCCGCGGATCTTCACCTGGGCGTCGGTGCGGCCCAGGTACTCGATCGCGCCGTCCGGGCGGCGCCGGGCGAGGTCCCCGGTGCGGTAGAGGCGCTCGACGGCGCCGTCCGGCAGGGTGTGCTCGCGGAAGCGCTCGGCGGTCAGCTCGGGCCGGCCGTGGTAGCCGTCGGCCAGGCAGACGCCGCCGATGAACAGCTCGCCGGCGGTGCCGACCGGGACGGGGTGGCCGGACGGGTCCAGCAGGTGGATCCGGGTGTTGGCGATCGGGCGGCCGATCGGCACGGTGCCCGCGCCGTGGGGCCCGTCGGGGGTGTCTTCGGGGGTGCAGTGCCAGTACGTGACGTCCACGGCGGCCTCGGTGGGGCCGTACAGGTTCGCCAGCGCGGCCTTGGAGCGGTCCAGGAAGTCCCGCTGGAGATCGGCCGGCAGCGCCTCGCCGCTGCACACCACCTGCCGCAGCGCGGTGGCGGCGGAGAGGTCGGCGGCGTCCAGGAAGGCCCGCAGCATGGAGGGGACGAAGTGCGCCACGGTGATGGACTGCCGGGCCAGCACCTGTTCGAGGTAGCCCGGGTCCCAGTGCCCGTCGGGCTCGGCGACGACCAGCCGGGCGCCCTCGCGCAGCGGACAGAAGAACTCCCAGACCGAGACGTCGAAGGTGTACGGCGTCTTCTGCAGCACCCGGTCCTCGGCGGTCAGCCGGAACTCCTCTGCCATCCAGTCCAGCCGGTTGGCGATCGCCCGGTGGGACACCACCACGGCCTTGGGGCGGCCGGTGGAGCCGGAGGTGTGGATGACGTACGCCGGGTCGCCCGGCCCGACCTCGACCTCCGGGCCCCGCTCGCTCCGCGCCGGGCCGTCCGGCACGAACTCGACCTGAATGCCCGGTGGTCGGAGATCACCGGTGCCGGCGGCGGTCAGCACCAGCCGGCAGCCGGACTCGGCGAGCAGGCCGGCCGTGCGCTCCGCCGGGTCCGCCGGATCCAGCGGGACGTACGCGCCGCCCGCCTTGAGCACCGCGAGCAGCGAGACCACCAGCTCCGCCGAGCGGTGCTGGACGATCCCGACGTGGTCGCCGGGCCGCACGCCGAGCGCGACCAGCCGGTGCGCCAACCCGTTGGCCCGGCCGTCCAGTTCGGCGTAGCTCAGGACGCGGTCGCGGAACAGCACGGCGGGCGCCCGCGGGGCGGTCGCGGCCCGCCGCTCGATCGCCCGGTGCAGCAGCCGCGGGCCGGGGTACTCCCGCTCCGTCCGGTTCCACTCGCGCAGCTCGGCCAGCTCCGCCCGGCCCAGCAGCGGGACGGCGGTGGGCGCGGCCGCCGGATCGGCCAGCATGGCCCGGATCACGGACACGTGGTAGCCGAAGTAGCGGTCGGCGTCGGCGGGGGCGATCCGGTCGGCGTCGTAGCGCAGACCGAGGCCGATCAGGTCGGTCGCGGTGTCGCGGGAGAACTCCGAGCCCAGCAGGAAGTCGGTGGGGGTGTGGCTGCGCTCCTCCAGTACCTCCAGGCCGCTGGTCGGGACGGCCGACTCGTTGCGGAAGTGGGTGTAGTTGAAGAAGGTCTCGAAGGCGGCCGCGCCGGCCACCCGGCCGCGCAGCTCGGCCATCGGGAAGCGCCGGTGCGGCTGGACGGCGAGGTCCGTCGCGGCGACCTGCCGGATCAGCTCGGACCAGCTGTCGACCGCCAGCCGGCAGCGCACCGGCAGGGTGTTCAGGAACAGGCCGACCACCCGGTCCCCGTCCGGCTCGGCGATCCGGCCGTTGTAGACCGCGCCCGAGACCACGTCCTCGGAGCCGGTCAGCAGCGCGATCACCCGCAGGTGCACGGTGAGCAGCACGATCCGCACCGGGACCCGCAGCCGGGCCGCCAACGCGACCAGCCCGGCGGACAGTTCGGCCGGCAGCTCGCGCGGAACCACGGCCATGTCCGGCACCCCGGTGCCCGGGGCGGCGGGCACCGATCCGAGCGCGACGCCGTCGAGCTGCTCCCGCCAGAAGGCGAGCTGCTCCCGGTCCCGCACGGCGGCGCGCTCCAGGGCGACGAAGGAGCGGTAGTGGGCGCGGGGCGGCGGCGGCAGGGCGGCCGGGCCGCGTCCGAGCGCGGCGAGGTAGAGGGAGAGCAGTTCGCCGAACAGGACGCGCTCGCTCCAGCCGTCGATCACGGCGTGGTGGACCACCGTCCACAGCTGGACCTCGTCCTCGGCGAGCCGGGCGAGGTGGTAGCGGATCAGCGGCGGCCGCTCCCAGTCGAAGAGGTCGCGGCCCTCCCAGTCGGTGCGCTGGTCGATCAGGGCCCGCTGCTCCTGCTCCGGCAGGCCGCGCAGGTCCTCGAAGCTCACCGGCGGGTGGGCGATGCGGCGGTGGACGATCTGGAGCGGTTCGCGGAAGCCGCCGGGGGCGAAGGAGGTGCGCAACAGGTCGTGGCGGTCCAGCAGTTCGGCGACGGCGGTGCGCCAGGCCTCGGCCGAGAACTCGACCCGCAGCCGGGTCAGCAGCACGTCGTGGTACATCGCGGTGTGCGCCTGCTGGCCGCTGCGGTAGAGCATGCCGGACTGCAGGGCGGTCAGCGGGTAGGCGGCGACGGCGTCGGAGGGCAGCCGCGGCCGGTCCTCGGCGTGGACCAGCTCGAACGGCCCGGTGGGCGCGGGGCCGTCGGCAGGCCCGGCGGTGCGCACCAGCGGGGCGAGTTCGCGGACGGTCTGGTTGCGCAGCAGGTCGCGGACCCGGAAGCCGAGGCCGCGGGCGCCGGCCCGGGCGACGATCTGCACGCTGCTGATGGAGTCGCCGCCGAGCTCGAAGAAGTTGTCGTCGATGCCGACGGCGGGGTGCCCCAGCACCTCGGCCCACACCTCGGTGAGCACCCGCTCGGTCTCGTCGCGCGGCGCGGACTCCACGGTGGCGGTTGGCTGTCGGGCGGCGGTGACGGGCTGCGGGGCCACGGCGGTACGGTCGACGGCCTGCGGTGCGTCGACGCCGAGGAAGTCCGTCAGCGGCCGGTCCGGCTGTTCGGCGGCCAGTTCCAGCACCCGGGCGTAGCGTGCGGCGAAGTCGGCGATCCACTCGGGGGTGAACCGGTCGGCGCGGTACTCGAACTCGGCGACCGGCCCGTCCGCGGTCCGGTTGACCTGCAGGGACAGCTGGTACTTGGCGGTGACCGACGGGACCTCGACCGGGCGGAACTCCAACTCCCCGGCCCGGACGGGCTGGAAGAAGTCCTCGCCGACGGTGAAGGCGACCTGGAAGATCGGCGAGTGCCCCGGGTGCCGGGGCGGCCGGACCTCCTTGACCACCGTCTCGAACGGCACGGCCTGGAGGTCCTGGGCCCGTAGGACGGCGGAGCGCACCCGCTCCACCAGCTCCCGGAAGGTCCGCGGCCCGGTGAGGTCGGTGCGGACCGCGACCATGTTGACGAAGCAGCCGACCGTCGCCTGGAACTCGGTGCGGCTGCGGTTGACCGCGGGCGTGCCCACGACGAGGTCGCGCAGCCCGGTGCGGTCGGCGAGCAGCAGGTCGTAGGCCGCCAGCAGAACGGTGAACAGGGTGGTGCGTAACTCGGTCGCCAGTAACGCGAGTTGTTCGACGGCCGGGGCGGGCAGCGGGACGTCCGCGGTGCCGCCGGGGGCGGTGGCGGAGTCCGGGTCGGGCGGCGGGAGGTCCCCCGGCAGCTCCAGCACCGGCAGCTCCCCGGCGAGCAGTTCGGCCCACTCGTGCCGGGCCCGTTCGCCGGCCGGGCTCGCCAGCCACTCGTCGTGCCAGAGCGAGTAGTCGCCGTACTGGTAGTCCACCTCGGGCAGTCCGGGTTCCGCCCCGGTGGTGAACGCCCGGTAGTGGGCCGCCAGTTCGTCGAGCACCAGCTTCGCCGACCAGCCGTCGAAGACCGCGTGGTGGGCGCAGAGCATGACCACGTGGCTGTCGTCGGCGCAGCGCAGCAGCCCGGCCCGCACCAGGGGGCCGCGTTCGAGGTCGAAGGGGGCGCGGGCGTGCCTCGCCATCCGCAGTTCGCGTTCCTCGGCGTCCCGGCAGGTGGCGAGGCGCCATTCCCACCGCGGTTCCGGATGGACGACCTGGAGGAGCCCCTGTTCGTGAATGCGGAAAGTGGTGCGCAGCGCCTCGTGCCGGGTGAGCACGGCACTGAAGGCATTGCGGAGCGCCGGGATGTCGACCGGTCCCCGGACTTCCCAGAAGCACGGGATGTGAAAGGTCGGTGCGTCACCGACGGTCTGCTGCGCGAGGAAGAGTTGCTCCTGAACCTTCGACGCCGGGAACGGATCCTCGTCCGCGGCGTCCGATTGGGCGGGGAACTCGCTGTCCACGGCTCGTAGACGCCCTTTCCTCCTGGGTGTGGAGACACGGATCGGCGTGCCCCAGGAACGTCAGCATACAGGCGGGAATTGGCTCGGCAAGGGGTGAGATCTTGCCGTGCCCGTAAGGGATTTGACCTCTGTCATGATCGCATCGAGTAGGGTAGTCTCGCCGCATCTTGCAGCGATGAGAGCGGGGGATCCACCCATGCCCGACCGTGTCGTTCCCATCTCGCCGCAGCAGCGCAGGCTGTGGCTCCTGCACAGCCTGCATCCGCGGCTCCCGCTCTACAACGGGCCCGTGGCGCACGAGATCCGGGGCGAACTCGATGTCCCGGCGCTGGAACAGTCAATGCGTGCACTGATATCCCGTCACGCCGCGCTGCGGACCGGTTTTTCCGTAGTGGACGACCAGCCCGTACAAGTGGTCGCCGACCGGCTGGAGTTCAGCCTTCCCGTGCACGACCTGAGGGGGGATCCCGATTCCCTCCGGGCCCGGGTGCGGGAGGCCGCCGCCGAGCCGTTCGACCTGGAACGCCCCGGGGTCTTCGACTTCCGGCTGTTCCGGTCGGCGGACGAGGAGTGGACGCTGCTGCTGAACCTCCATCACATCATCACCGACGGCTGGTCCAACGCGGTGATCGCCGAGGAGATCGGCCGCGGCTACGCGGACGCGCTGGCCGGCCGCCCGCCCGCCGCCGGCGAGGCCGGGAACGGGTACGCCGAGTACGGTGTCGCGCTGGCCGACCGGCTGGCAACGGGCCTGGCCGAACGTCAACTCGCCTACTGGACCGAGCACCTGTCCGGCGCCCCCGACCTGCTGCGACTCCCGCTGGATCGGCCCCGGCCGGCCCGTCAGCGCTTCCGCGGCGAACTGCTGGACTTCGCGCTGGACGCCGAGCTGGCCGAGCGGGTGCGGCGGACCGCGGCCCGCCACCGGACCACGGACTACGTGGTGCTGCTGGCCGCCTTCACCCTGCTGATGCACACCTACACCGGCGAGCCGGACGTGGTGGTGGGCGCGCCGGTGTCCAACCGGGACGACGAGGCCCTCGACCGGACCGTCGGATTCTTCGTCAACATCCTTCCGCTGCGCAGCCGGAGCCGACGCGGTGAGAGCTTCTCGGAGTATCTCCAGCGCTGCCGGGCGACGTTCATCGGCGGATTCCGCAACCAGTCGGTGCCTTTCGACGAAATCGTCAAGGTGACGGACAGTCAGGGCGCGCTCGGCCACTCGCCGCTGGTACAGGCCGTATTCGGATACCACCAGGAGACCGCGCCGACCCTTCCGCTGGACGGCCTGCGGACGAGCCGCTGGAACGTGCCGACCGGATTCGTCCAGACGGACCTGGAGTTCGACCTCGCACGAGCTGCGGACGGTTCCGTGGCCGGAATCATCGCCTATGACAGCGACCTGTTCGACGAGGCGACGATCGCCCGGCTCGGCGCGAATTACCGCGCCCTGCTGGAGGGGGCGTTGGCCGATCCGCAGACACCGCTGGCCCGGCTCGAACTGCGTTCCGCGGAGGAAATTCGGTTCGACCGCGAGGTGAACGGAACCGGGGCCGAGTTTCCCTCGGACGCCTGCCTGCACGAGCTGTTCGAGGCTCAGGTCGAGCGCACCCCGGACGACATCGCCGTGGTCTCGGAATCGGCCCGGCTCAGCTACCGCGAACTGGACGCCCGGGCCGAGGCGTTGGCCCGGCAGCTGCGGGCGCGGGGCGTCGGCCCCGAACGGGCGGTCGGCATCTGCCTGGAGCGCTCGGTGGAGATGGTGGTGGGGCTGCTCGGCATCCTCAAGGCCGGTGGCGCCTACCTGCCGCTGGACCCGGCCAGCCCGCCGGCCCGGATCCGGCAGATCCTGGCCGACGCGGCCGCGCCCGTACTGCTGGTGGACCAGGCGCTGGGGGAGGAGATCGACGCGGCCTCGGTCGGCGCCCAGACCCTGGATCCGGCGACCCTGGATCCGTTGGCCCTGGACCCGGTGGCCGTGGACCCGTCGGCCGTGGATCCGACGAGCCCGTCCGGAGGCCCCGCTCGCCGCCCGCACCCCGAGAACTTGGTCTCCGTCTACTACACCTCCGGCTCCACCGGCATGCCCAAGGGCGTGGCGAGCCGCCACCGCGGCTGGGTGAACCGGATGGTCTGGATGCAGCGCCAGCACCGGCTGGCCCGGGGCGAGACCGTCCTGCACAAGACCACGCTGACCTTCGACGACTCCGCCCTGGAGATCTTCTGGCCGCTGTCGGTCGGCGGCCGGGTGGCCGTGCTGGAACCCGGCCGCCACCGGGACCCGGTGGCGGTGCTGGAGGCCGCCACCCGCTACGAGTCGGTCTACCTCCAGGTGGTGCCGAGCATGCTGAGCGCGGTGCTCGACCTGGTGGAGCAGGCCCCCGAGCAGGTGCCGCCCCGGCTGCGGAACACCACCTCCAGCGGCGAGGCGCTCACCTCGGCGACGGTCGAGCGCTTCCACCGGCTGATGCCGGGGGCGCTGCACAACACCTGGGGCGCGACCGAGGTGTCGATCGACTCGACCTGCCACACCTGCGGTTCGGCCGACGAGACCGCCGCCGGGCCGGTGAGCCTGGGCCGTCCGTTCGACAACAACACCGTGCACGTGCTGGACCGCGAGCTGCGGCCGGTGCCGGTCGGCGTGGTCGGCGACCTGTACATCGGCGGCCTCGGGCTGGCCCGCGGCTACCTCAACGACCCGGCCCGTACGGCCGGCGCCTTCCTGCCCGACCCGTTCCGCCCCGGGGAGCGCCTTTACCGCACCGGCGACCAGGGCTTCCTGCACCCCGACGGCGGCTTCCGCTTCGTCGGGCGCAGCGACCACCAGGTGAAGATCCGCGGCATGCGGGTCGAACTCGGCGAGATCGAGACCGTGTTGCTCGGCCACCCGCAGGTGAAGGACGCCGTGGTGGTGATCGCCGCGGAGGGCCCGGTCCAGCGGCTGGTGGCCTTCGTGACCGCCGTCGACCCGGCCGACCCGCCGGGCTTCGACGCCGTCCGGGAGCACGCCAAGGAGTGGCTGCCGCACTACATGATCCCGGCCCAGCTGGTGGTCGAGGACTCCTTCCCGCTCAACGCCAACGGCAAGGTCGACCGGCGGGCGCTGAAGGTCCCCGAGCCGCCGGCCGGTTCGGAGGCCACCGGGGGCGAGGCGCCGCGGACGCCGTCCGAGCAGTTCGTCGCCGGAGTGTGGCGGGAACTGCTCGGTGTCGAGCGGATCGGCGCCGAGGACGGCTTCTTCATGCTCGGCGGGCACTCGCTGATCGCCACCCGGTTCACCGCGCGGGTGCGCCAGCGGCTCGGCGTCGAGTTCCCGTTGGTCACGCTCTACTCGGAGCCGACCGTACGGGCGACGGCGAGGACGCTGGAGGAGCTGGTCGCGGAGAAGCTCGCCGAGGCCGAGCGGTGAGCGGCGGTTGGGACGCCGTGGTGGTCGGTGCTCGCGTGGCGGGCGCCGCCACCGCGCTGCTGCTGGCCCGGCGCGGTCACAAGGTCCTGCTGATCGACCGGGCCGCGTTCCCCTCGGACACCATGTCCACCCTCTACATCCACCAGCCCGGCGTGGCCAAGCTCTCCGAGTGGGGCCTGCTCCCGGCGCTGCTGGACTCCGGCTGCCCGGTGCTGGACACCATCAGCTACGACGTCGGCGGCGTCCGGCTGGCGGGCCCGGCCCCGGTGATGCCGGGCGCCCCGGCCGCCTTCGCACCGCGCCGTCTGGTGCTGGACCAGCTGCTGGTCGACGCGGCCGTCAAGGCGGGCGTCGAGTTCGTGGACCGGGCCAACCTCCAGGAGCTGGTCCACTCCGAGGGCCGGGTCACCGGTGTCCGCTTCCGCACCGCGAGCGGCGTCCGCACCGAACGGGCCCGGCTGGTGGTCGGCGCCGACGGGATGCGCTCCCGGGTAGCCCAACTGGTGGATGCACCCGAGGAGTTGAGCGACCCGAGGGCCAGCTGCGTGTACTACACGGGCTGGGCGGGGATCAGCACCGGATTCGGCTTCCACGAGAGCCCCGGCAACTGGATCGTCCGGATCCCCACCCACGACGACGTGACCCTGATCTCCACCTACTTCCCGCAGGACCGGTTCGCCGAGATCAGGCAGGACCCGTACCGCCACCACCTGGCGGCCGTGCGCAGCACCGCACCAGAGCTGTACGAGCAGATCGCCGAGGCCGAGCAGGTCGAGCAGATCACCGGCACCGGTGACCAGCAGAACTACTTCCGCCGCGGGCACGGCCCCGGCTGGGTGCTGGTCGGCGACGCCGGTCACCACCTGGACACCATCAGCGCCCGCGGCATCACCAACGCCCTGCTCCAGGCCTCCTTCCTGGCCGAGGAGTTGACGGACCGGGTGGACGACCCGGCCGCCCTGGCCCGATTCACCCGGCGCCGCGACGAGGAGCTGACCGAGCCCTACCAGAGCACGCTGGAGCTCGCCAGGCTCACCGTCACGCCCTCGCGGCTGGAGCTGCTGCGCGACATCGGCGCGTCCCCCGAACTGACCGGCCGCTACTTCGCGGTCGTCGCCGGGATGCTCGGCATCGACGAGCTCTTCGACGACGACGGTCTCGATGACGACGACGTGTTCTGATCCCACCTCTGGAGGAACCGCAATGAGTCCCGCTCCACTTTCGCTCTGGGGCGGCGAGTCCCAACCGCCCTGCCTGCTGGCCGCGTTCCACGACCAGGCCGTCGTCCGGGGACCGCAGACCGCCGTCATCGACGGCGGCCTCGGCCTCACCTACAGCGAGCTGCTGGCCCGGGTCCGGGGCATCGCCGAGGGCCTGGTCGCGGCCGGGATCGGCCCGGGGGACCGGGTCGCGGTCACCGGGCGGCGCAGCGCCGCGGTGGTGGCCGCGATGCTCGGCACCATGTGGGCGGGCGCCACCTACCTCCCGCTGGACAGCGAGTACCCGGCGCCCCGGCTCGCCCATATGCTCAAGGACAGCGGCGCCGCCCTGCTGCTGTACGCGGACGAGCCGCCGGAGTTCGAGGTGCCGGTGCCCAGCCTGCCGATCGCCGGCCTGCCGACCAGCGGGACCGTCGACGCGGTGGCCTGCCGGCCCGAGCTGTGGACGTACATCATCTACACCTCCGGGTCCACCGGCCTGCCCAAGGGCGTGGCCGTGCCGCACAGCTGCCTGGACACCATGGTCGACTGGCAGCGCAACCACTCCGTCTGGCCGTACGTGCGCACCGCTCAGTTCGCCCCGCTGAACTTCGACGTGTCCTTCCAGGAGGTGCTGGGCACCCTGTGCGGCGGCGGCACGCTCGTCGTGGTGCCGGAGCGGCTGCGGCAGGACCCGTTCGAGCTGCTGGAGTGGCTGGGCGTGAACCGGATCGAGCGGCTCTTCCTCCCCTACGTGGCACTGCAGATGCTGGCCGTGGCGGCCGCGGAGGAGGAGTCGCTGGACCACCTGGCGCTGGCCGAGGTCAACGCAGCCGGGGAGCAGCTGGTCTGCACGCCGGACATCCGCGAGCTGTTCGCCCGGCTGCCGCGGTGCCGGCTGAACAACCACTACGGGCAGAGCGAGTCCGCGATGGTCACGGCGCACACCCTGACCGGCCCCAGCAGCTCCTGGCCCGCGCTGCCGCCGATCGGCGCGCCGCTGCCGGGCTGCGAGCTGCTGATCGACCCGCTGGACGCGGCCGAGCCGAACGTCGGCGAACTGCTGGTGGCCGGTGCGCCGTTGTCGCCCGGCTACCTCAACCAGCCGGAGCTGAACGCCAAGCGCTTCATCACCGTCGACCCGACCCCGCACGGGCACACCGCCGCCTTCCGCACCGGCGACCTGGTCCGGCTGGAGGACGGCGCGGTGACCTTCCTGGCCCGCCGGGACAAGGACGTGAAGATCCGCGGCTACCGGGTCAACCTGCTGGAGATCGAGGTGCGGCTGCTGGAGCTTCCGACCGTCTCCGCCGCGGTCTGCGTGGCCCTGGACGACGGGCAGGGCTCGCGCTCGCTGCACTGCGCGGTGACGGTCGACGCCGGTGCCGAGCCGCTGGACGGCGCCCGGGCGGCGGACGAGCTGCGCCGCAACCTGCCGGACCCGTACATCCCGCGCTCCTTCACCACGGTGGCCGCGCTGCCGCGCACCCACAGCGGCAAGGTCGACCGGGACGCGGTGGCCCGTACGCTCGCCGGGCGCTGACCCCACCCGCCCGACCACACGCCGAAAGGGCCGGCCGCCATCGTGGCGGCCGGCCCTTCCGGCACGGGTACGTGCGGTCAGCGCAGCGACGGCCGGGTGCTGGTGCCGCGCCGCTCGGTGACGATGGCGGCGACCTTGGCGACGGTGTCGGCGGCGATCAGATCGGCCACCTTCAGCGCGGTGCCGAAGCGCCGGTTCAGTCGGCCGACGACCTGGATCGCGGCCAGCGAGCTGCCGCCGAGGTCGATGAAGGAGGCGGCGGCGCCCGGGACTTCGGCCAGGCCCAGCACCTCGTGCCAGGTCTCGCCGACGGCGGTGCGGACGGCCGGGTCGGCGGTGTCGTCCGCAGTGACAACCGCGGCCTCGGCGGCGAGCCGTTCGAGCTCCGGCCGGGCGATCTTGCCGTTCTGGTTCACCGGCAGCTCGGCGAGCACGAACACCCGGGCCGGGACCATGCTCTCCGGCAGGCGCTCGCGCAGGTGGGCCCGGAGGCCGTCGACCGAGGCCTCGGCCGCCTCGGCCACCGACACGTAGGCGGCCAGTGACTGGGCGATGCCCGCCGAGTCGCGCACCGGCACCACGATGGCGTCCGCCACCGCCGGGTGCTCGCGCAGGCAGGACTGGATCTCGCCGAGCTCGATCCGCACGCCGCCGATCTTCACCTGGTGGTCGACCCGGCCGATCAGCTCCAGCTCGCCGTCCGCCCGCAGCCGGGCCAGGTCGCCGGTGCGGTACAGCCGGGCGCCGGGGACGGCCGAGAACGGGTCGGGCAGGAAGCGTTCGGCGGTGAAGGCCGGGCGGTCCTGGTAGCCCCAGCCGACGCCCAGCCCGCCGAGGAACAGCTCGCCGAGCTGGTCCACCCCGGCGGGCGTGCCGAAGGCGTCCAGCACGTGGGCGCTCTGGTTGGTCATCGGCCGGCCGTACGGGATCGAGCGCCAGCGCGGGTCGACGGCGACCACGTCGTAGTAGGTGCTGTCCACCGAGACCTCGGTGGCGCCGCCGAGGCTGATGAAGCGGGCCTGCGGGAACGCCTTGCGGGTCGCCTCGGGCTGGGCCAGCGGGATCCAGTCCCCGCCCAGCAGGAAGGCCCGCAGCGCGCCGGTCCGGGCGGTGCCCCAGGTGCGCAGGAACTGCGCCAGCGAGGACGGGACGGAGTGCCAGACGGTGATCCCGGCGTGCTCGACCAGCTCGGCCCAGTGCTCGACGTCGTTCTCCCGCCCGCGCTCCGGCAGGACGAGGGTGGCGCCGGTCATCAGCGCGGCGAACACGTCGTAGACCGTCATGTCGAAGCTGGGCGAGGAGACGCCGAGGATGCGGTCGCCGGGGCCGAGGCCGTAGCGGGAGCTGAGGTCGAGGATCATGCTGGTCCGGCCGACGTGGTCGAGCAGCGCGCCCTTCGGCTCGCCGGAGGAGCCGGAGGTGAAGATCACGTACGCGAGGTCCCGGCCGGTCACGTCGACCTTCGGCAGCGCCTCCCGGTCGGCGGTCGGCAGCTCCTCGACCGGGCCGAGCGGGATCACCGGCACACCCGTGGTCGTGTGCGCGGCGCCCGCGGCGTCGGCGACCACCACGTCCACCCGGCCCAGCCGGTGCAGCACCTCGCGGCGGTGGGCGGGCAGCATCGGGTCGAGCGGGACGAAGGCCGCACCGGTCTTCAGCGCCGCGTACGCCGCCACCACCAGCTCCGCGCTGCGGGTCGCCGCCACGCCGACCCGCCCGCCGGGCCCCACCCCGTGCCCGGCGATCCGGACGGCCAGGGCGTTGGCCCGGGCGTCGAGTTCGCCGTACGTGAGGCTCAGCGAACCCTGGACCACGGCGATCCGCTCCGGGGCCGCGGCCACCTGCTGCTCCACCCGGTGGTGCAGGCAGACCGGCTCGGCGAGCGGCGGCCGCGGGCGGTTCACCTCCGCGACCAGCTCGCGTTCGGCGGCGGTGAGGTGCTCGACCTGGTCGATCCGCAGCTCGTCGGGGGCGGCGAGGTAGGCCGCGAGGTGCGCGGCGATCCGGGCGGGCGCGTGCTCGTCGTCGGGGCGGGCGGCGGCCCGCAGGCGCAGCGTCCAGGTGCCGTCGTCGGCGGGGGAGAGGGCGAACACGGCCGGCGAGGACCGCGGATCCACCGACAGCTCCAGCCCGCTCCCGAACGCCACACCGCGCCGGGCGAAGGCGGCCCGGCAGGCCCGCAGGGTGGGCGTGGAGGATCCGGTTCCGGCCAGTTCGGCGGGCTCGATCCGCCACGCCGTCCAGGCCTCCGCCTCGCCTGCGCGGCCCCACAGGGTGACCGGCCGCACCCCGCCGTAGCGCAGCACCAGCGCGCACAGCCCGGCGGCGAGGTCCGAGGGCGCGGCCGCCCGCAGGCCGCTCAGCGGCTCGGACTCGACGGCCCCGGTGCGGTCGCCCCACAGCACCGGGAGGACGGGATCGGCGTGCTCGGTCATCGGGAGGCTCCCTGGTGGGGTTGGTGAGGGGTGCGGGCGACGGCGGCGAGCAGCCGGGAGGCGCGGGCGCCGGGGCGGTCCGAGGCCGCCCGGAGCAGCCCCCGCAGCTGGTCGGCCAGGCCGGCGGCCCACGGCGCGTCGAACGCCTCGGTCGAGTACTCGATGCTGAGCAGGAAGTCCGGGCCGTCCTCGATGAAGGTCACCGTGGCGTCGAAGGCGTGCTGCCCGGGGTACAGGTCGACGTCCTCGCAGGCCACGCCCGGCAGCTCCGGGCGGCCCGGGGCGCTGCCGCCGGTGCGCAGCTGCAGGGTGACCTGGGCCAGCGGGTTGCGCCCGGGCCGGCGGGCGGGGGCGAGGCGGCGCACCACACTGCCGAACGGCACCTCGTGGTCGATGGCCCGCAGGTTGGCGGCATTCAGCCGGGCGGCCAGCTCGCCGAAGGCCGGGTCGTCCGCGAGATCGGCGCGCAGCACCACCATGTTGACGAAGTAGCCGATCAGCGGTTCGAGTTCCGGCTCGCCGCGGCCGGCGAACAGGGTGGCGAAGGCGGTGTCGGGGCGGCCGGTGCGCTCGGTCAGGGCGAGTGAGAAGGCCGCGCCGAGCCACGAGAACAGCGACACCCGGGCGGCCCGGGCCAGGTCGGTCAGCGCGCGGTGCAGCTCCGGGTCGAGCCGTACGAGGAGGCGGTCGGCGGCGAAGGACGGCCGCCGGGGGCGCGGCCGCCCGGCGGCCAGGTCGACGGCGGGAACGCCGCGCAGCGTCTCCTCCCAGTGGCCGAGCAGCTCCTCCAGCTCCGGGCCCCGGAAGCACTCGCGCTGCCACTGGGCGTAGCGCCGGTACGGCACCGGCAGCGGCGGCAGCATCGCCTCGGGGTCCTTTCCGGCCAGCAGCGCGGCGTATCCGGCGGAGAGTTCGTCGGTGAGCAGCCGCAATGACCAGCCATCGGTGGCGATGTGATGCATCACCAGGCTGAGCACGTGCTCCTCGGGCCCGAGCCGGAACAGCCGCAACCGGAACGGCCGGCCGGCGGCCAGGTCGAAGGGCTCGCGCGCCTCCCGGTGCAGCGCGTCGGCGAGTTCGGCCCCGTCGGTGACCTCGCACAGCGGCAACTCGGCCTCGGCGGGCGGGAGCACCAGTTGGTACGGCTCGCCGTCGTCCTCGCGGAACGCGGTGCGCAGCACCTCCTGGCGGCGCACCACCAGGGTCAGCGCGGCGTGCAGCAGGTCCGTCCGCAGCGGGCCGCGCAGCCGGAAGGCGAGCGGGACGTGGTAGGCGGCGGTGCCGGGCACCAGCTGCTCGAACATCCACAACGCCTCCTGACCGGAGGACAGTTCGTACCGCTCGGCCGGGTCGATCCCGTCGACGGAACCGGGCATCGTGCTCCCATCGCTGAAGGGGTCGGACGTCTGGAGGAGGGCCGGGTGCGTTCGGGGGCCGGGATGTCGCGAGGCCGCCGCGTCGCTTTCGGACGCCGGGACTTCGCTGCCCTGGAACCCGGGGCGAAAGGGCGCGCCGGCCGGCGGGCGATCACGGCCCAGTCTGTCAGTCGTACGCACTCTGCGGAAGATCCTCCCCGGGGGTGGGCCGGAAAGCTTCCGGAGCAATGGGAGTTGGTTGTCATAGATCGGCGTCTGCGGTATCCCTTGATCTCGAACCTGTCCGGTGCATGCTCACTTTCAGGAGTCGCGAATGACCGGCACACACATCGCCGGCGGCCTCGTCACGACGGCGGCCGTGGGTATGGTGCGGTTGCCGTGCGATCGGTGGCTCGCCAATCAACCGGTCCAACGCGGCAGTTCGCGTACGCATCCGCTCCCAGCGCCGATCCTGGCGCGATTCCTGAGCCTGGCCGAAGAGCCGACCGGCAGCCCGGACGCCGGGCTCGCGGCCGTGCTCGCGGTGCTGCTGCACCACTACGCCGGGCAGCAGGACGTCCGGCTGACGCTCGACCGGGCGCAGGTGCGGATCGGCCTCGCGGAGGACGCCGGTCTGCGCCGGATCTGGCAGGCCTTGGACGACCAACTGGCCGGTCAACGCACCGAAGTGGCCGAAACCGACGCCCCGCTCACGATCCGGCTGCGCCCGGACGGCACCGGTCAGGACGCCGCCCCGGATGCCGTCCTCGAAGCCGCCTACGACCCGGCCCTGCTCGACGAGCCGACCGTCGCCCGCGTCCTGGAGCACGCCGCCCGGCTGCTGGAAGCGCTGGTCGCCGACCCCGACGGACCGGCCCGGCGCGCCAGGTTCGGCTCGGCGGAGGAGCGCGAGCGGATCCTCGCGGACTGGAACGGGACGCGGACGCCGTACCCGGACTCGACCGTGGTGGCCGCCTTCGAGGAGCAGGTGCGGGCGACCCCGTCCGCGCCCGCCGTCGAGTTCGAGGGCGCCGTGCTCAGCTACGCCGAACTCGACCGGCGGGCGGGCCTGGTGAGCCGCCGGCTTCGGTCCGGTCAGAGCGACGGCTTCGTCGGCATCCACCTGGAGCGCTCGCTGGAGCTGGTGGTGGCGATCCTCGGGGTGCTCAAGGCCGGGCTCGCCTACGTCCCGCTGGACCCCGAACTGCCCGCCGACCGGGTGCGCTACATGATCGAGGACTCCGGCGCCCGCACCGTGCTGTGCCGTCCCGAGGACATCGAGGCGCTCTCCGGCTTCGGAACGGAGACGCTGACCGTCCAACAGGCCGTCCAGGAACCGGCGGAGGAGACCGCGCGCCGCCCGGAGATCACCGGCGACACCCCGATCTACCTGATCTACACCTCCGGCTCGACCGGCCGCCCCAAGGGCGTGCTGAACCGCCACGCGGGCGTGTTCAACACCGTCCACTGGCGCCGACAGCGCTTCGAACTGAGCCAGCACGACCGGGTGTTGCAGAAGACCCCGTTCGGATTCGACGTCTCGGCCTGGGAGTTCCTCTGGCCGCTGGTCTCCGGCGCCTGCCTGGTGGTCGCCCGCCCGGGCGGCCACCGGGACACCCGCTACCTCAAGCGGACCATCCGCGACCGGGGCATCACCGTCGTCCACTTCGTGCCGTCCATGCTCGACGCCTTCCTGGAAGAGGACGAACTGGCCGCGCACTGCGCGAGCCTGCGCCTGGTCTTCGCCAGCGGCGAGGCGCTCGCCCCGCCGACCATCCGGGCCTTCTTCGAGCAGCTGGGCTGCGAACTCCACAACCTCTACGGCCCCACCGAGGCCTCCATCGAGGTCTCGCACTGGCAGGCCGGGCCCGGGTTCGCCGGGCGCGACGTGCCGATCGGCCGCCCGATCGCCAACACCGCCCTGTACGTCGTCGACGAGCGGCTCGAACCGGTGCCGATCGGCGTGGCGGGCGAACTGTGCATCGGCGGCGTCCAGGTCGCGCTGGGCTACCACCGGCAGCCGGAACTGACCCGCGAACGGTTCGTCGCCGACCCCTTCACCCCGGGGGCCCGGCTGTACCGCACCGGCGACCTCGCCCGGTACCGCACCGACGGGCAGATCGAGTACCTCGGGCGGCTCGACGACCAGGTCAAGATCAGCGGCTTCCGGATCGAACCGGGCGAGGTCGAGACCGTGCTGCGCGGGCTGCCGGGGGTCGGGCAGGCCGCGGTGCTCCCGGTGGGGGAGGACGGCGCCCGGCGGCTGGCGGCCTTCGTGGTGCCCGCAGGAACCACCCCCGTGGACCCGGAACCCCTCCGGGCCGCGCTGGCCCGCGCGCTGCCGGCCTACATGGTGCCGAAGCAGTTCACGGCCCTCGCGGCGCTGCCCACCTCGACGAACGGCAAGCTCGACCGCCGTGCCCTGGCCGAGCTCGCCCGGCCGGCCGATCCGGCCCAGGCCCCCGCCGACGACGCCGGGGACGCCGACGACGCCGGGTCCGATCTGGAGACGACCCTGCGCGCGCTGTTCGCCCAGTCGCTGGGCGTCGCCGAGGTCGGCCTCCACGAGGACTACTTCGAACTGGGCGGCCACTCGCTGGCCGCCGTGAAGCTGGCGACCCGGATCCGGGCCGCGCTCGGAGTGGACCTCGACGTCTGGACCCTGTTCGACTTTCCCACCGTGGCCGAGCTGGCACGCGAACTCGCCCGGCCGCTCTGACGAAGGACGTCCCCCCATGACAGCATTACCCTCCCCCGGCCTCGCCGCGGAGGACACCGACGACGCCGAGGACCCCGTGCGCGACCTGCTGGTCGCGGGCGCCGAGCGGCTCGCCGCCGACGACCCGGTGCTCCACCGGGTGCTGGCCCGCGAGCAGGCCCGGCAGAACGCCACCCTGTCGCTGGTCGCCTCCTCCAGCGTGGTCGACCCCTCGGTGCTGGCCGCCCAGGCCTCCACCGCGGTGAACGTGACCGCGGAGGGCTACCCGGGCCGCCGCTACCACGCCGGCTGCGGCGTCATCGACGACATCGAGAGCCTGGCGATCGAGCGCGCCAGGAGCGTCTTCGGCGCCCGCTACGCCAACGTCCAGGCGCACTCGGCGACCACCGCCAACTACGCGGTGCTCTCCGCCCTGCTCGACCCGGGGGACACCCTGCTCGGGATGAACCTGGCCGAGGGCGGCCACCTGACCCACGGCAGCCCCGCCGCGTACGCCGGGCAGTACTTCGACGCCGTCGGCTACGGGCTGGACGCGGACGGGCTGATCGACTACGGCCAGGTCGCCGAGCTGGCCCGGGAGCACCGCCCCAAGGTGATCATCTGTGGGGCGACGGCCTACAGCCGGATCGTCGACTTCGCCCGCTTCCGGGCCATCGCCGACGAGGTCGGGGCCTACCTGATGGCCGACATCTCGCACGTCGCCGGGCTGGTCGCGACCGGCCTGCACCCGAGCCCGGTCGACCACGCCCACATCACCACCGCCTGCACCCACAAGCAGCTGTTCGGCCCGCGCGGCGGCCTGATCCTGGTCGGCCGGGACCACGACGCCCCGGCGCCGAAGGGCAACGGCGACCTCACCGCCTTCCTCCAGCGCGCGATCTTCCCGTACTACCAGGGCGCCCCCGCGCTCAACAGCATCGCGGCGAAGGCCCGCGCCCTGGCGATCGTGGCGACCCCGGCCTTCGCGGCCACCACCGGGCGGATCGTCGCCTTCTCCCGCGGCATGGCGGCCGAGCTCGCCGAGCGGGGCTACCCGATCGTCTCCGGCGGCACGGACAACCACACCGTCCTGGTGGACCTGCGCGCCCGCGGCCTCAGCGGCCTGGTGGCCGAGGAGGCGCTGGAGGAGTGCGGGATCGTGGTCAACAAGAACCGGGTGCCCGGTGACACCACCCCGCCGCTGGTCGGCGGTGGCGTCCGGCTGGGCTCCAACAGTGCCGCCCACCGCGGGATGTCCGGGGCCGAGGCCGCGCGCTGCGCCGAGCTGATCGACACCGTGCTGTCCGCCGTCACCCCGCTCGGGCCCCGCAGCTACCGACTGCCCGACGACATCCGCTACTCGGTCTCCTCCCAAGTCGCCGAACTGGCGGCCAAGTTCCCCCTGCCCGGCTACGTCACCACCTAGGTTCCCCCAGAAGGCGCCTAGGCTCCCTGGAAGGACATGCACATGAGCGAACTCGACGACGACCGCCGGCACCTGGTGGTCCTCAACGACGAGGAGCAGTACTCCGTCTGGCCGGCCGAGCGGGACGTCCCGGCCGGCTGGCGGGCGGAGGGCTTCGAGGGGACCCGCCAGGAGTGCCTGGACCACGTGTCCCTGGTGTGGACCGACATGCGGCCGCTCAGCCTGCGGCGGGCCATGGACACGGCCCGGGGCTGACCGGCCCGGCGCGGACGCGAAGGCCCGGGGCGGTGGGAACCGCCCCGGGCCCACGCGTCCGCCGTGGACCTCGGCTCACTCGGCGCCGCTGCCCAGCCGCAGGGCCCGCATGGTGTCGGCCACCTCGCGGTGCAGCCCCGAGCCGCTGGCGGCGAACCGGTCCAGCACCCGCTGCTGGACCTCGGGGTCCTTCTCCTGGCTCAGCTTGAACATCACGTCGACCTTGGTCACCGTGAAGAAGAAGCCGCCGACCGCGCCGACGATCTGCCGGTGGTACTCCAGCGAGGGCGCGAGGGCCATCTTGTCCCCGAACCGGTCCTCCAGCGTCTGGGCGGTGGTGTGGACGATCGCCAGGGTCTCGTCGTCCCCGGCCAGTTCGACCGTGCCCTCCAGGTGGACCGCCACGTAGTTCCAGGTCGGCGCGACCATGTCGGCGGAGTACAGGCTCGGCGTGACGTATCCGTTCGGGCCGTGGAAGACGAGCTTCGCCGGGCCGCCGCCGTCGGCGGCCAACTGCTGCCAGTGCGGGTTCGCCCGGGTCAGGTGGACCCACAGGCGCATGCCCAGCAGGGCGTCCTCGGGAGTGGCGTCGGGCGGCGCGATCACCGGGACGTGGGTGGCGTTCGGCACCGGGGCCCCGTTGCTGACGAGCACCGCGAGCGGGTGCCGCTCGATGATCCGCAGGGGCCAGTCGTCCCCGTCCACCTGGTAGAGCTTCGGTGTGAACACTCGTCCTCCTCGATGTCAGCGGGTCAGCGGGTCAGCGGGTCAGCGGGATCAGCGGGTCAGCGGGACCGCGGGCCGCGGGTCAGCCGGACAGCGCCTTGACGAGCATGTCGCCGATCTCGCCGGCCCGGACCGCGGAGAGGGACAGCAGGGTCTCGGAGAGCCCGTGGCTGTGCTCGCCGAAGCCCTGGACGTAGATGCCGCAGTGCACGCTCTCGTCGGTCACCACCCGGTGCTCCCGGTCGAGCCGCAGCCGGCCCTGGTCGTCCAGCCGGCAGTGCGGCAGCAGGCCGTCCAGGAAGACGGCCGGATCGGTGCGGGTGTATCCGGTCGCGCACACCAGCGCCTGCGCCTCGACGATGGTGCTGGTGCCCGAGGACAGCGATTCGACGTCGATCCGCAGGCCGTCCGGAGTTTCCGTCACTTCGCGTACCCGGGAGACGTTGTGGAAATTCAGCCGGGGATTTCCGGCCACCTTTTCCAGATACGCCTGCTGGAACAGCGAGTGCAGCAGATCGGCGTCCACCACCGAGTAGTTGGTGGACGCGTGATAATCGATGAGGCGCTGCCGGACGTCCTCCGGCGCGGTGTGGAAACGGTCCACCGCCTCGGGGTTGAACACCTGGTTCGCGAACGGGCTGTCGTCGGCGACGCTGAAGCCGTACCGGGCGTGCACCGAGTGGACCTGCGCCCGCGGGAAGCGCGCGTGCAGGTGCTCGATGGCCTCCGCGGCGCTCTGGCCCGAGCCCAGCACCACGAAGGAGCGCGGGTCCTGCGACGCGATCCGGTCCACCTCCGGCAGGAACTCGGCGGTGTGCCAGATCCGCGGCGAAACCGGCAGGTCGGCGGGCAGCCGGGGCGCGATCCCGGCGGCTATCACCAGGTTGCGGGCGCGCTGGAGCTGCCGGGTGCCGTCGGCGGCGACGAAGACCACGTCGAGGAACTCGACCCCCTGCTCGCCGGCGACCGGCTCGACCGACACCACCCGCGACCCGTACGAGACGAGGTCCGCGAAGCTCTCCGCGACCCATTCCAGGTAGTCGTGGAACTCCACCCGCAGCGGGTAGAAGGACTTGGTGTTGATGAAGTCCGCCAGCCGGCCCCTGGCCTGCAGATAGCACAGGAAGGAGTACGGACTGGTCGGATTCCGCATGGTCACCAGGTCCTTGAGGTACGAGACCTGCATGGTCGCGCCCTCGATCAGCATGCCCCGGTGCCAGCCGAAGCGCGGCTGCGCCTCGAAGAAGCGCGCGCTCACCGGTGCCTCGCCGGCGGTCTCCGCGATGGCGGCCGCGAGGGCCAGATTCGAGGGGCCGAAGCCGATTCCGGCCACGTCGACGATGCCGGTCCCGGCGACCACGCCGGAACGTTGCCGCTCACCCACGGACTTCCCTGCTCTCTCCCTTTTGGGGATGGCCTGTCTGGGTCGACGATCAGTCCGGTCGACCGATGGCGGTGGCCAGGGCAGCATGTTGCCGCGGCTCCTGATCACTCCATGACAGTAGGAGCTGCCCCACCGGCTGTGCAAGCAATTGGGGGAATCCCGACTCCGGGTGGGGAGTTGACGTTCCGATCGGAGATCGATCGGGTTCACCCTTGACGGCGCATCGTCACGCTGAATAGCATCCGAAGCGTTCGAGGTGGGCATAGCCGTACCCCAAGTCGACGACTCGGCAAAAGAGTTCGTTACCGGCAATCCGAACTCCATTCACTGACTTCTCGTCAAGAACTGACAAGGGCAAGGTTTCGCGCGAAGGGATCCGCGACCGCACCATGTTGGAATCATCGAGCATGACCGAGTCGGATCCCGGGCAGGGGTGGACCCTCGCGAGTCGCTTCTCCGCCGTCGCGGCGGCCTCCCCGGAGGCGATCGCCGTCCGCAGCGAGACCGGAGACCTCCGCTACGCCGAACTGGACGCGGCCGCCGACGCCCTCGCCGCCCGGCTGTACGGGCGCGGCGTGCGCCGCGGCGACCGGGTCGGCGTCCTGCTGGAACGCTCGCCCCGACTGATCGTCGCCCTGCTCGGCATCCTCAAGGCCGGCGCCGGGTACGTCGCCGTCGACCCGGGCGACCCGGTCGCCCGGCTGCGCACCGTCCTCGGCGACGCCGAGGTGGTGCTGGTGGTCACCGACGACACCCAAGGTGCCAAGGTGGACGGCGAGTTCCGGCACCTGGACGTCCAGGGCGACCAGGCCGCAGACGCCTGCGCACCCCTCGTCGAGCAGACCCCCGAGGACCTCGCCTACGTCGCCTACACCTCCGGCTCCACCGGCCGCCCCAAGGGCGTCTGCGTGCCGCACCGGGCCGTGCTGCGCCTGGTGCTGGACGCCGCCTTCCTGCGCGCCCGGGCCGACGACGTCTTCCTCCAGCTCGCCCCCGTCGCCTTCGACGCCTCCACCCTGGAGATCTGGGGCGCCCTGCTGAACGGCGGCTGCCTGGCCCTCGCCCCGGCCGGCCGGCTCGGACCGGCGGAGATCGTCAAGACCGTCCGCGACACCGGCACCACCGTGCTGTTCCTCACCACGGCGCTGTTCCACCAGGCGGTGGAGGCCGGCCTGACCGACCTGCCCGCCCTGCGCGCGCTGTTCACCGGCGGCGAGGTGCTCTCCGCCGAACTCGTCGACCGGGCAGTCACCGCCCTGCCCGGCACCGTGCTGTCGGCCGCCTACGGCCCGACCGAGAACACCACCTTCACCAGCACCCACCCCGTCCGCGAACCGCTCGGCGCACGCGGCGTCCCGATCGGCGGACCGATCGACGGCACCGGCATGGTCGTCCTCGACGAGCGGCTGGACCCGGTGCCCGACGGCACGGTCGGCCGGCTCTTCGTCAACGGAGCCGGCCTCGCCCACGGCTACCTCAAGCTGCCCGGCCTGACCGCCGACCGCTTCCTGCCCGACCCGTACGCGACCGCCCCCGGAGCCAGGATGTACGACACCGGCGACCTCGCCCTGCGGGCCCCCGACGGCGCCTTCGAGTTCGCCGGGCGCGCCGACGGCCAGCTGAAGGTCAACGGCGTCCGGATCGAGTCCGACGACATCGAGGCCCGGCTGCGCCGCCACCCGGACGTCCAGGACGCCGCTGTCGTCCTCCAGGACCACGGCCCCGGCGACCGCCGGCTGGTCGCCTTCTACAGCGGCCCGTACGCCGTCTCCTCGGTCGAGCTGCGCCGGGGGCTGGCCGAGGACCTCCCGGCCACCATGATCCCCTCCGCCCTGGTCTGGGTCGACCGGCTGCCGCTCAAGGCCAACGGCAAGGTCGACCGGACCGCCCTCGCCGCCCGGCGCGGCCGGACCCGCCCGGACAGCGAGGTGCCCTACCGCGAGCCCGGCGACCAGGTCGAGCGGCGGCTCACGGTGCTCTGGCAGGAGATCCTCGACGTCGAACCGGTCGGCGTCGACGACGACTTCTTCGACCTCGGCGGGCACTCGCTGACCGCCAGCCGGATCACCCGGGAGATCACCGCCGAGTTCGAGGCGGTGATCCGGGCCCGGGCCTTCTACCTCAACCCCACCGTCGCCGGGCTGGCGGAACACATCAGGACCCAGCGGCCGGAACTGGCCACCGATGCCCGGTCGGTTCCAGCCGCCGCGCCAACGCCCGTTGAGGCGGCGCAGTGAGGATCACCGTCCCCGGCGGCGAGCCGGAGCACGATCCCGAACAGACAGACCTGAGCGACCCCCACTTCTACGCCACCGGCGACCCGCACGCCGTCTGGCGGCACTACCGGCACAAGGCCCCGGTGACCAGGCTCGCCGTGCCCGGCGGCCGCACCTACGTCTCCGTCACCAGCCACGCCGAGACCAGCACCGTCCTGCGCGACCACGCCCGGTACACCTCGCGGCGCGGCAACATGCTGTCCGTCCTCGGCGAGCAGGACCCGGCGGCCGACCGGATGATGGTCGCCAGCGACCCGCCCGTTCACGGCTACCTGCGCCGCCCCGTCGCCCAGGCGCTCTCCGCGCGCGAACTCGCCGCCCGCCGACCGGCCATCCGCCGGATGGCCCGGCTGCTGCTGGAGCCGCTGACGGGCGGCGAACCCTGGGACCTGGCGGCGGCGATGACCGCCTTCCCGATGATGTTCACCGGCGCCCTGATGGGCCTGCCCGAGGCCGACTGGCCCGAACTGACCCGGCTCACCACGATCGCGATCGCCCCCGCCGACCCGTCCTCCCGGGACGACTCCGGCGGCCACCAGCTGGTCTCCGCCCACCACGAACTCTTCGACTACTTCGCCGAGGTGGCGGCCGCCCGCACCCCGCGCGAGGACCTGATCGGACTGCTCCAGCAGCTCACGGTCGGCGGCCGGACGATCCGGCTCGACGAGGTCATCTACAACTGCTACAACGTGCTGCTCGGCGCCAACGTCACCGCGCCGCACGTCATCGCGACCACGGTGAACGCCTTCCTGGAGCACCCGGAGCAGTACCGGCGGGTGCTCGACGGCGCGGCCACCGTCGCCTCCACCGTCGAGGAGGGCCTGCGCTGGGCCTCCCCGGCCACCCACGCCATGCGCTACGCCACCGAGGACACCCGCCTCGGCGGCGAACCGGTGCGGGCCGGCGAGGCGGTGGTCGCCTGGCTGGGCTCGGCCAACCGGGACGAGAGCGTCTTCGACGACCCGTACCGCTTCGACGTCGCCCGGACCCCCAACCGGCACGTCGCCTTCGGGTTCGGGCCGCACTACTGCGTCGGCGCGCCGCTCGCCAGGATCGCCCTGGCCGAGTTCTTCACCGAGGTCACCGGCCTGGTGGAGCGGTTCGAACCGGCCGGCCCGGTCGAGCACCTGGCCTCCAACTTCATCGCCGGGATCAAGCACCTCCCGGTGACCGCCCGGTTGCGCTGACCGCCTCCCCCGCCCGGAACACAGGCACTTCGCAACGAACGCACCACGCGACGAGAGGACCTTCCTGCCGTGATCGAGATGCGCAGTGACACCTTCACACTGCCCACGCCCGAGATGCTCACCGCGATGACCGAGGCGGAGCTCGGCGACGACGTCTACGGCGAAGACCCGACGGTCAACGAGCTCGAACGCCGCTCCGCCGAACTGACCGGTAAGGAGGCGGCCTGCTTCTTCCCCAGCGGCACCATGGCCAACCTGGCCTCGATCATGGCCCACGCCCCGCGCGGCACCAAGGCCGTGGTCGGCACCGAGAGCGACATCTGGCTGTACGAGGCGGGCGGCGCCTCGGTCTGCGGCGGGGTCGTCTACGAGCCGGTGCCGAACCGGCCCGACGGCACGATCGCGCTGGCCGACCTCGCCGCCGCCTTCCCCGCCTACCCGGACGACCCGCAGTTCGCGCTGCCCTCGCTGATCTGCCTGGAGAACACCCACAACCGCTGCGGCGGCGCGGTGCTGCCGCTCGACTACCTGGCCGAGGTGCGCCGCTTCGCGGACGAACGCGGCGTCGCGGTGCACCTGGACGGCGCCCGGGTGGTCAACGCGGCGATCGCCGCCGGGGTCGAGGTCGCGGAGATCACCGCGCACGTCGACTCGGTGCAGTTCTGCCTCTCCAAGGGCCTCGGCGCGCCGGTCGGCTCGATGGTGGCCGGCAGCGCGGAGTTCGTCGAGAAGGTCCGCCGGCTGCGCAAGATGCTCGGCGGCGGGATGCGCCAGGTCGGCCTGCTGGCGGCCGCCGCCCTGGTCGCGCTGGACACCCGGGACCGGCTCGCCGAGGACCACGCCAACGCCCGGCGGCTGGCCGAGGGGCTGGCGCTGATCCCCGGCGTGGAGCTGGACCTCGACACCGTCGAGACCAACATCGTGATCTTCAAGGTCACCGACGAGCGCTTCAGCTGGCGCACCTTCCTGACCTCGGTGGAGCAACACGGCCTGGCGGTCACCGAGTTCGGCCACGGCCGGATCCGCGCGGTCGTCCACAACGGGGTGAGCGCCGAGGACGTGGCGGCCGCCGTCGGCATCGTGGCCCGGGTGCTCAAGGAGGGCCCGACGGCCGGCTGAACCGGCCGCCGGGGTGCCGCGGGCGGCGGGTCACGCCGCCCGCAGCACCTGCGCCACGAACGCGTCCAGGTTGGCGACCGTACGGGAGACCTGCTCCTCCAGTGTCAGGGACTCCTCCGGCCGGCTCACCGAGGCCGACCGGCGCTTGCCGCGCACGTACAGCGAGCAGCCCAGGTCCGCGCAGATGTAGGTGCCGACGGTGTTCCCCTCGCGCCCGGCGGCGCCGGCCCGCCGGGCGGAGAGCAGCGCCACCCCGCTGCCGCCGTGGATGGTGATGCACAGCGAGCAGACGTTGGTCTTGGTCAGGCTGCGCCGGACGTTCGGCGCGCGGAGCGTGATCCCCACCAGGCCCTCGCCCCGCGCGGCGACCAGGTAGCCGCGGTCCGGCGCGCCCGGATCCCGCCAGCCCAGGAAGTCCAGGTCGCCCCACGGGAGTTCGGACAGGTTGCGGGGAACGCTGAGCCTGCGCGCCTCTCCCTTCGAGCAGTTGACGAAGGATTCACGGATCTCGTTCTCGGCAAGTGGACGCATCCGTCAGAGCCTAGTCGGCCGCGGGCCGGGCCGGTTCAGCGGACGGCCACCCCGACCAGACAGGTGTCGTCGTCCGTGTCGGCGCTGCTGTACTGCAGCAGATGGTCCAGCTGTCCTTCGAGACCGTCCGTGCCGGTGGCCGACCTGTGGTGGGCCCGCTCCACGAGGGTCATGAGGTTGCTCAGCGAGGCCTGGAGGGATTCGTCCCGGCGCTCGATCAGTCCGTCGGTGTACATCACCAGCGTGTCGCCGGTGCGGAGGACGAACTCGTCCTCCTGGTAGTCCGCTTGGTCCAGGGCGCCGAGCAGGATGCCGCCGACCTGTGGGAGGGTCCTCGCCCGGCCGTCCCGCAGCAGGACCGGCGGCGGGTGGCCCGCGCGGGCCCAGCGCAGCCGGCGCGTGGCGGGCTCGTAGAGACCGCAGACCGCCGTGGCGGTGACGTTGTCGGTGAGGTGGTGGGTCACGCTGTTGAGCCAGCTCAGCAACTGGGCGGGCCCGGCACCGGTGGCGGCCAGGCCGCGCAGGGCGTTGCGCAGCGCGACCATGCCGGTGGCGGCCTCGATGCCGTGCCCGGCGACGTCGCCCACGCACAGCAGCACGTCGCCGGTCGGGAGGGCGAGGGCGTCGTACCAGTCGCCGCCGACCAGGTGGTCCTTCTCGGCCGGGCGGTAGCGCACGGCGACCTGGAGGTCGTGCAGGTCCAGCGGCCCCCGGGCGGGCGGCATGATGGCCTGCTGGAGCTGGAGGGCGAGGCGGCTGCGCTCGGCGGCCTGCTGCTCGCTCTGGGCCAGTTGGTCGCGGGTGGCGGCCAGCGCGACCTCCGTCCAGTGCTGGGCGGAGATGTCCTGGTAGGCGCCGCGGATGACGGGCGGCCCGTCGTCGGGATCGTGCACCGGCTCCGCCACGACGCGGATGTGCCGGGTGACCCCGTCGGGGCGCTGGAGCCGGAAGGCGGTGGAGGCCGGACGCCGGTGGTGCAGGAGGGTGCGCAGGAACCGGCCGATGGTGTGCCGGTCGTCCGGGTGGGCGTGCTCGGCCAGCTGGTCGAGGGCGATCGGCTGCGCGGTGGGGGCCAGGCCGTGCAGCTCGAACAGGGTGTCGTTCCAGGCGATCTGGCGTGTGCGCAGGTTCTCCTCGAAGCCGCCGATCCGGCCCAGGCGCTGCGCGTGCTGGAGCAGGCGGGCGACCCGCGGGGTGCCGTCGTCGAGCCGCCAGACGACTACCAGGTGGGTGCCGTGCCGGCTGATGCTCACCTGGGCCCGGGTGGTCAGCGGCACGCCGTCGACCAGCGCGGCGAGCCGCATGTCCTGGGTCCGGAAGGGTTCTCCGGTGGCGAAGACGTGCTCGACCTTCTCGGCCAGGCCGCCCGGCTCGGCCGCCAGCGGGTACGCCTCCAGCAGGCGGGTGCCGACGATGGCGCCGGTGGGCCGGCCGGCGAAGTCGACGAAGGAGGGGTTGACGTGCCGGATCACGAACCGCGGCGGCAGCTCGACGTCGTCCGGTGCCACCCGCAGGACCAGACAGGGGTCGAGCAGACCGTCCGTCAGCTGCCGCAGCTCGTCGAACTGCGCGTCGGCGGGGTCGGTGGCGGAGAACTCCCGGTCGTCCCAGGACTCCAGGGTGGCGGCCACCACCTCCGCGAGCGCCTCGAACTGCCGTTGCAGGGGCTGGGAGCGCTCGGGCAGTTCCTCGCGCCAGCAGATCTCCAGGACACCGATCAGCCGGCCGCCGACGCCGGCCGGTACGGCCAGCCGGCCGCCGTGGATCTCGTGCTGGCCGATGGAGGGGAGCGAGGCGTCGGCGAGGGTGTGGTAGGCGACGGTCGCGCGTTCGTCCAGGGCCCGGCGGGCCGGTGTGGGGACGCCCGGCGGGACGTGACGCCAGCGGCGGGCCTCCTCCTGCTGGAAGCCGGCGCTTCCCGCCAGCGACAGGGAGAGGTCGGGGTGGGCCGCCCAGACGGCCACCGCGGCCACGCCGAGCGGCCGCAGGGCGTGCTCCAGTATGGAACGCGCCGCCGTCGCGGCGTCACCGCCCGCGAGGGTGTCCGCCTCGATGCTGCGCAGCCGGACGGCGACCGGAGCCGCGGGCCGGACCGCCGCACCGGCGACGAACTCGCGGGCGAGCGCGGAGATCCGGTCCGCCGCGACCTGGTTGACCAGGTCGGCGGCCAGCGCCAGGGTCGTCACCCCCGCCTGCTCGGAGAGGCCCTCCAGCTGCCGGACCGCCTCGGTGGGGCCGCACCGCAGGCGCTCCACCAGCACGCCGGCGGCCAGCTCGATCACGGCGCGGCCCGCCGAGTCGGCCTGGGCCTGGTCCAGTTCCTGCCGGAGCCGTTCCACCGTGCTGGCGAGCCGGCCGACCGCCGTCGCCGTGCGGTCCGGTTCCTGGCCGGCCGGTGACCGGGCGTCGGCCGGGGTCCGCTGGGCGCCGATCCTGGGGATTCCGGCGCCCGCTTCGGCCGCCGGGGTGGGGCCCGTGGCGGGTCGCTCCTGGGGGTGCTGCACGCTCATGGCTCCTGGGTGTGAACTGCGGTTCCGGTCGGCGGTCACCGGGTGAGGTGGTGGGTGATCCGGTTGATCACCTCGTCGGCGTCGACCGGCTTGGTGATGTAGTCGCTCGCTCCCGCCGCCAGGCTCTTCTCCCGGTCGCCGATCATCGCCTTGGCGGTCACGGCGATGATCGGCAGTCCCTCGTGCTCGGGCATGGCGCGGATCGCCGCGGTGGCCGTGTACCCGTCCATCTCGGGCATCATCACGTCCATCAGGATGACGTCGATGTCCGGGTGGGAGGTCAGCGACTCCAGCGCGGTGCGCCCGTTCTCGGCCTGGAGGACCCGCATGCCGTGGAGTTCCAGGATGCTGGTGATCGCGTACAGGTTGCGGTCGTCGTCGTCGACCACCAGCGCGGTCCGGCCGGAGAGCGCCGGTCCGGCGTCGGGGCTCCAGGCGGGGACGCGGTCCGCCTCGCGCGCCGGCGGCAGGGCGCCACCGGGGTGGTCGGCGCTCATGTGGAGGGCGATCCGCTCGCGCAGCTCGTCGAGGCTGGCGAGGAACTCCAGCGGTCGCTCGCCCGGCCTGCCGACGACATCCGCCTGTTCCGCGGTGAGGCCCCGGTTGTTGTTGTGCGCCAGCACCGGGACGGTGTGCAGGGCCGGGTCGCCCGCCATCTGGGAGAGCAGCGTCGAGGCCGTTCCGTCCGGCAGGTCCAGTTCCAGGACGACGCAGTGGCAGGGGGCGGTGGCGAGGGCGCTGGCGGCCTCCTGGGCGCCGACGGCGGTGACGATCTCGACCTGTCGGTGCCCGCCGGAGTAGCGGGCGAGGTCGGCGACGGCGTTCTCCGCCACCAGGGTGAGCAGGCCGTTGGGACGGCCCTCCACCACCAGGAGGCGGCGCGGGCGCCCGGGGGAGGCGTGGTCCGCGGGGCCGTGGGCCTGGGCCGTGACGGGCCGGGTGGCGCTGCCGCCCAGGGGCCCGGACGCCGCCGGGGGCTCGGTCGCGGCGATCTGGGAGTGTTCCACGGGCAGGTAGAGGGTGAAGACGCTGCCCCTCCCCAGGGTGCTTTCCACGGTGATCGCGCCGCCGAGCAGGTAGGCGATCTCGCGGCTGATGGACAGCCCCAGGCCGGTGCCGCCGTACTTGCGGCTGGTGGTGCCGTCGGCCTGCTGGAAGGCGCCGAAGACGGTCTCCAGGTGCTGGGGCGCGATGCCGATGCCGGAGTCGGTGACGCGGAAGGCGAGCATCGGCGCGCCGCGCCGGACGCCGTCGGGCAGCTCCGCCTCGACGGCGGGCTCTATGCGCAGTTCGACCCCGCCGTGCTCGGTGAACTTGACGGCGTTGGAGAGCAGGTTGCGCAGCACCTGGCGCAGCCGGTAGTCGTCGGTGCGGAGTTCGCCCGGCACCCCGTGCGCCGTCCGTACGGTGAAGGCGAGGTTCTTCTGCCCGGTCATCGGGCGGAAGGTGGCCTCGACGTAGTCGAGCAGGGTGTGCAGCGGCACCGCGTCGATGTTCAGGTCCATCTTGCCGGCCTCGACCTTGGACAGGTCGAGGATGTCGTTGATGAGCTGGAGCAGGTCGGAGCCGGCGGAGTGGATGATGCCGGCGTACTCGACCTGCTTGGCGCTCAGGTTCCTGGCGGGGTTCTGGGCGAGCAACTGGGCCAGGATCAGCAGGCTGTTGAGCGGGGTGCGCAGTTCGTGGCTCATGTTGGCCAGGAACTCCGACTTGTACTTCGAGGCGAGGGACAGCTGGTGGGCGCGCTCCTCCAGCTCCTGGCGGGCCTGTTCGATCTCCAGGTTCTTGGTCTCGATGTCGCGGTTCTGCGCGGCCAGCAGCTCCGCCTTGTCCTCCAAATCGGCGTTGGAGAACTGGAGTTCCTCCTGCCGGGCCTGCAACTCGGCGGATCGCGCCTGGAGTTCGGCGGTGAGCCGCTGGGACTCGCCGAGCAGCTCATCCGTCCGGGCGTTGGCGATGATGGTGTTGACGTTGACGCCGATGGTCTCCATCAGCTGGTCCAGGAAGTCCCGGTGGACCTGGGTGAACGGCTTCACGGAGGCCAGTTCGATGACGCCGAGGACCTGCTCCTCGACGACGATCGGCAGGACCATCAGGGACAGCGACTCGGTGCGGCCGAGGCCGGAGGAGGCGGCCAGGTAGCCGGGCGGGAGGGCGTCCACGGAGATGGTCCGCCGGCTGCGCGCGGCCTGGCCGACGAAGGACTCGCCCAGGCGGAAGCGGGTGGGGCGCTCGCCGTCGGGGAAGGCGTACGAGCCGACGAGCTGGAGCATCGTTCCGTCGCGGCTGTCCTCGGCGAGGTAGAAGGCGCCGCACTGCGCGCCGACCAGCGGCGCGAGTTCGTCCATCACGGACTCGGCGACCACCCCGAGGTCGCGCCTGCCCTGCATCAGCGCGGAGAAGCGGGCGAGGTTGGTCTTCCGCCAGTCCTGCTCCTCGTTGGCGCGGGTCGTCTCGCGCAGCGACTCCACCATGAAGTTGACGTTGTCCTTGAGGTCGGCGACCTCGCCGGAGGCGTCCACCGTGATCGAGCGGGTGAGGTCGCCGGCCGCGACGGCGCTGGTGACCTCGGCGATCGCCCGGACCTGCCGGGTGAGGTTGCCGGCCAGCTCGTTGACGTTCTCGGTGAGCCGCTTCCAGGTGCCGGAGACGCCTTCGACCTTGGCCTGGCCGCCGAGTCGGCCCTCGGTGCCGACCTCGCGGGCGACCCGGGTCACCTCGTCGGCGAACGAGGACAGCTGGTCGACCATCGTGTTGATGGTCTCCTTCAGCTCCAGGATCTCGCCGCGCGCGGTGACGGTGATCTTCTGCGAGAGGTCGCCCTGCGCCACCGCGGTGGCCACCTGGGCGATCGCGCGGACCTGACCGGTGAGGTTGCCGGCCATCGAGTTCACCGAGTCGGTGAGGTCGCGCCACGTCCCCGAGACGCCCTCGACCCTGGCCTGTCCGCCGAGTCGGCCCTCGGTGCCGACCTCGCGGGCGACCCGGGTCACCTCCCCGGCGAACGAGGACAGCTGATCGACCATCGTGTTGACGGTGTTCTTCAGCTCCAGGATCTCGCCCCGGGCGTCGACCTCGATCTTCTGGGTGAGGTCGCCGCGGGCCACCGCCGTGGTCACCTGGGCGATGCCGCGCACCTGCCAGGTGAGGTTGCCGGCCATCGCGTTGACCGAGTCGGTGAGGTCCGCCCAGGTGCCCGACACGCCCGGCACCTGCGCCTGGCCGCCGAGGCGGCCGTCGGTGCCGACCTCGCGGGCGACCCGGGTCACCTCCGAGGTGAAGTGCGACAGCTGGTCGACCATCCCGTTGAACACCGAGGCGATCTCGCCCAGCAGCCCGTGCTCGTCATCGGGCAGCTTGGTGCTGAAGTCGCCGTCCCGGACGGCGGTGAGACCCGCCAGCAACTGCCGGAGTTCCGGCTCGTTCACCAGCGCGGAGTCCGGCAAGCCTCTCGGGCGGTGCTCCGAGTCGTCGGTGGTGGTCGGGACAGCCATCGGACGTCGCCTCCGTAGAACGCGGGGCCGTGGCCCGGCATCCGGTCGTGGGCACAACCGGGGCCGACCGGCAGGACTGCTTCGGTCGATGCTCCGGATGGGTGAGTACCGCCACGGAGGCTACCCCAGGGCCCGTACCACCGGAAACGTCTGCTGCCGGGGCGGAAGGCCACCGTCCGCTCCCGGGCGGCGGCCGGGGTAGGCATAATCCCGGAGCCGCCGGGAAGCCGAGCTGCCAGAGCGTCGTCGATCCGGAAGGGTGCCCTCACATGACGATGAGCCGGGGAGCCCTGGACGGCGACCCGCACCGGGCCGGGCTCGTGCCGCCCGGCGGCGGCCAGCGGCGGCGGTTGCCCCTCGTCGGGCTGCCCAAGCCGGTCGCCCGCGCCAGGGCCCACACCGTCGGGGCGCTCGGCGACTGGTGCGCCCCCGCTCCGGAGCAGGGCGCCGGCGGCGGGATCGCCGAGGACGTCGTCCTGGTGGTCGCCGAACTCGTCGGCAACGCCATGCTGCACGGCGGCGGCCCGCTCGAACTGGTCCTCGACCTGACCGGGGCCCGGCTGCGGATCGAGGTCAGCGACCGCACCGCGGACCTGCCCGCGCCACACGAACCGCACCACCCCGCCCTGCCCGGCGGCCACGGTCTGTTCATCGTCCAGCGGACAGCCGACCGTTGGGGCGCCGAGCCGCACGCCCTGGGCAAGACGATCTGGGCCGAGTTCGACGCCTCGCGCCTCCGGGGCGTCTGACCCGGCGCTCGCGGGGGCGACGCGGTCAGGACGCCCTCCGCAGCGCCGGCAGCAGGGTCTCCCGCGCCCAGTCCAGGAAGGCGGGCCGGGGCGTGTGCCCCGAAGTCGGCGGTCCTCACGAGGGCGCGCAGGCACCGGCCGCGCTCCCGGCGGAACGTTCACGAATCGATGGCACCGGGTAGTCGGATGGGTGCGATGAGTATTCAAGTGGGGGGTGATGCAGGGAGCGACGATGCCGGAACACGAGGAGTTCGGCGCCCGGGCCGAAACGGCAGGTCCGGCGAGCCGACGCGTGCCGCCGCAGGGACGACCGGATGAGGCCGAGCGGGCCGACCCCGTCTCCGGAAGACCGCCCGGAGCCCCGGCACCGCCGCCCGGGGCCGGTACCGGCGCGGCCGGAGCGGCCGGAGCGGAGAGCGCGGGCAGCGAGGCCGACGCCACGGTCCGCTGGCCCGACCTGATGCTGCCGCTGCTGCGCACCCCGACCACCTCCCGTCCGCTGATCGGCGACTACGGCGGGGCCGGCACCGGCGCGGACGAGCCGGGGCCCGCCGAGGTGGCCGCCGTGCTGGACCTGGCCCTGCTGGTGGGCGAGCTGATGCTGGCCTGCGGCGAGGCCGCGGAGGACGTCGAGGCGGCGATGCTCGCCGTCGCCCGGACGTACGGCGCCCGGCCCTGCGATCCCCAGGTCACCTTCACCCGGGTGGCGATCTCCTACCAGCAGGGCCCGGGCGGGCCGCCGGTGACGTCCGAGCGCTCCGTGCACCACCCCGCCGGGGACTACGCGGGGCTGGCGGCGCTGTTCCGGCTGGTCACCGAGATCACCGCGGGCCGGCTCGCCGTGGACGTCGCCCACCAGCGGCTGAGAGCCGTGCGCCGGGACTGCCGCCACTACCCGGCCTGGGCCCTGGCGCTCTCCTCCGGCCTGCTGGCCGGCGTCGCGACGCTGCTGATCGGCGGCCGGGCCGACGCCCGGGCCTGGCTGGTGTTCGTCGGCGCCGTCGTCACGGCCATGGCGGGCAACCGGCTCGCCGCGCTGGTCGGGCGCCACGACCTGCCGGAGTTCTACCGGATCGCGACGGCCGCGACGCCGGCCGCGGTGGTCGGCATCCTGATGTCCTTCAACCAGCTGCACCTGCGCGGCTCGGTGGTGATCACCGGCGGGCTGTACGCACTGCTGCCCGGGTGGCCGATGGTGGCGGCGGTGCAGGACGGCCTCGCCGGCTTCTACCTCACCGCCGCCGCGCGGCTGCTGGAAGTGCTGTACCTGCTGGCGGGGGTGGTCGTCGGGGTGATGTCGGTGCTCTACGTCGGCGTCAACAACGGCGCCGACCTGGCCGCCCAGAGCGTTCCGGCGTCGCTGTCGAACCCGCCGCTCCAGCTGGCGGCGGCGATCCTGCTCGCCCTGGCCTTCGCGGTGCTGCTCAACACCGAGCCGGGCACGCTGCCGGCCGTCCTGGTCAACAGCATGGCCGGCTGGACGACGTACGCCGTACTCATCGACGCCGGCGGGGAGCCGATCATGGCGACCGGCCTCGCCGCGGTGCTGGTGGGCCTGTCCGGTCAGCTCATGGCCCGCTACCGGGGCAGCTCGGCGCTGCCGTTCGTCACCGCCGCCCTGGGGCCGCTGCTGCCCGGATCGCTGCTGTACTTCGGGCTAGTCGCCTTCGTCCGGGGCGAACCCGAGACCGGGCTCAGCGGTCTCGGGCGCGCCACGGCCACGGCGATGGCCCTCGCCATCGGCGTCAACCTGGGGCGCGAGGCGGCCCGGCTGTTCCTCCCGGCGCCGAGTGCGCCTCCGGCCGCCTACCGGCGCGGGGGCCGCCACCGCCGCCGGGGAGCGGCCGACGGGCATGAACGCGCGGGACGGGGTTAGACGGGTGGTGCCCCACTTCGACAGGTGGGGCACCACCTCGACCGGAAGGATCCGCCGTGGCCGACCTCTCCCGCCTGCCCGAAGCGCCCGAGCACGACCGGGACCCCGAGCGGGACCCCGAGCGGGACCCCCGGCCGGAGGGCGCCTGCCGCACCGTGGACGGCGCGATCCCCTTCCTCGCCGCCCTCGCTGCCCCCGAGCAGCACGGCGTCGCTGCCAGGGAACAGGAGGAGGCGGCGAAGGCGGTGTGCGTCGGCTGCGCGGTCCGGGTGGAGTGCCGCCGTCGCGCGCTCGCGGTGCGGGAGCCGTACGGCGTCCTGGGCGGGCTGACCGCGGAGGAGCGCCGGGCCCTGTTCACCAGCGACCCCGTGCCCCGGGCCGCCTGACACGGGAGGCCGGTCGGGGGTTTGCCGGGCGGATGCGGCGGTAGACGCGGCTCAGGGCCTGGCCGGAGAAGTGACGGCTCCGCCACCCGGGGACGGCTCCGGCGCCGAGCGCGCCGTAGCCGGCCTCCCCGACCGCCGTCCCCGCACCAACCGGGAGGACATCGTGATCGTCCTTGGCGTCATCCTGCTCATCGTCGGGTTCCTCATCGGACTTCCGATCCTGTGGACCATTGGAGTCGTCCTGGTCGTCATCGGCCTGGTCCTCTGGGTCGCCGGGGCCGCCGGACACGCCGTCGGCGGACGTCGGCACTACTACTGACCCGCCCCGGGCGGGCCGCGAACACAGGGTCGGGGGGGGGGGGGGGGGGCGGGCGCCGCCGCGCCCCCCCCCCCGCCCCCCCCCCCCCCCCCCCCCACCCCGGCCGTCCGCCCATGCACCCGCCGTGCCCGCGGACAACGCTCTCCTCAGGGCGCCACGGCGTCCGCTGCGGGCGGCTCCGGCTCGTCGTCGTCGCCCTCGGCCTTCTTCCGGACGTCGGCCGGGGTGGGGGCCGTGATCGAACGCTCCTCGGCGGACCGCTCCCGGTCACCGACCCGTCCCTCGGCCTTCTTCCGGACGTCGGCCGGGGTGGGGGCCGTGATCGAACGCTCCTCGGCGGACCGCTCCTGCGCCGGTTCGTCCGGTCGGGTCCCGTTCTCGTCGCGCGTGGTCATGGCTCGCTCCCTTTCCGAGGTGTCAACGGGTGGGACATCCGGCGGCTGCCCCGAGAGCCCGGGCCCGAACCGGGCGGCGGACGGAACCTCCGCCGGGGCACGGCATCCGCTCGGGGCACGCCGGCTCTCCGACCGTAACCCGGCGCCGCACGCCGTGCCGCCGGATCAGGCGACGGCGTCCGGCTCCAGGTCGTCCGGGCTCGCGTCCGGCCCCCTCACCCCTCGTGCAGCGCCCACCGGCTGCCGTCGACCCGCGCCGTTCCCGGCAGGGCGATCAGCTCGGGCTTGAACAGCGGTGGCGCGCCCATCGCGGGCTCCCAGGTGGCCAGCTTCTCGTCCTGGGGGACTTCGATCCGCCGGTCGGCGGCGAGGTCGGTGACCACCTTCAGCAGCAGCCGCACGCCGAGCGGCGCCAGGTGGTCGCGCCACAGGCTCCGGGCCGTCGAGCCCGGGGGCACGAACAGGTGCTCCTGGGCGGCGATCGGGCCGCCGTCGGTGCGCTCGGTGAGGTGGTAGACGCTCCCGCCGGTCACCTTGTCGCCGTCGCGGATCGTCCACCGGATCGCGTCCCGGCCGCGGTGCAGCGGCAGCAGGCTGGGGTGGTAGCCGATGGTCGCGACGGCGGCCCTGGCGCGGGTCTGGCGGCCGAGGAAGGCGTGCGAGTGCGCGGCGAGGATGATGTCCACCCCGTCCGGGACGTGCCGCGCGCGCAGTTCGGCCGAGTCCGTCCAGGGGATGTCCCGGGGGTACGCCCAGGAGCGCAGGCGGTCCCAGCACATCGCGTTGCCCTCATCGGACTGGCCCTTGCGCAGCCGGGGGGCGGCCGCGCCGACGATCTTGTGCCCTTCGTCCAGCAGCGCCTCCGCGACCTGCACCGCGAACGCGCCCTGCCCTGACAGGTAGATGTGCATCGTCACTCCTTCAGCCCGGCGGGATCGGGCTCGAACCGCACCGGCAGCGTGGAGAAGCCGGTCAGGAAGTTGGACCGGATCGGCAGCGCCTCGCCGGTCTGCTCGAACCCGGTGGTGAAGTCCCGCAGGGCGGTGAGCAGTTCGGCGATCTCCACCTTGGCCAGGTACGAGCCGACGCAGAAGTGCGGGCCGTAGCCGAAGGCGAGGTGCCGGTTGGGGGTCCGGCCCAGGTCGAACACCTCGGGCCGGTCGAAGACCCGCTCGTCCCGGTTGCCGGAGGCGTGCCAGAGGGTGACGATCTCGCCCGGCCGCAGCCGCACGCCGTGCAGTTCGGTCTCGCGGACGACGCTGCGCCCGAAGTGCATGGTGGGCGACGCCCAGCGCAGCACCTCGTCCACCGCGGTGTCGACGGCGACCTCGCGCTGCTTGAGGCGCCGCCACTGCCCGGGTTGGGCGGCGAGGGTGCGGACGCAGTCGATCATCGTCAGCCGGCTGGTCTCGTCGCCCCCGATGATCAGGCTGTAGCAGTTGAGCACCACGTCCTCGTCGGTCAGCGGCACGCCGTCGACGGAGCTGGCGATCAGCATGCTGATCACGTCGTCGCCGGGCGTTTCGCGCCGTTCCTCGGCGAGGTCCATGAAGTACATCAGGATCTCGTTGCGGGCCACCTCGGAGTCGACCTCGTCGACGTCCTCGTCGTCCGCGGACAGCGCGGTCTTGGTCAGGCTGAGCAGGTAGTCCTGGTCCTGTCCGGGCACGCCGAGCAGGTTGGAGATGGTGGTCATCGGGATCCGGGCGGCGATCTGCTGCGCGAAGTCGCAGCCGCCGGACTCGACGGCCTCGCGGATCCACTGCCGGGTGTTGGCCCGGACGGTCCGCGCGACCTCGTCGAGCACCCTCGGCGAGAGCACCCGCTGGAGGATCTTGCGCAGCTCGTGGTGCCGGTGCCCGTCGGTGACGGCGAGCATCCGGCCGGCCCCGGCGTCGCCGCCGCCCAGCAGGGTGACAAGGACGTTGCCGCGTTCGGAGGTGAAGTTCAGGTCGTCCCGGTAGGTGGTCATGATGTCGTCGTGGCGGGAGAGCACCCAGAAGCCGCGACGGCCGTCGACGGGTGGGTTCCAGTGCACCGGGGCGGTGTCCCGCAGGGTGCGCCACAGCTCGTTGAGGCCGGGGCCGTCGGGGTCGTGGCCCGCGAAGGTGGCCGGGTCGCCCAGGTCCAGGGTGGCCGGTGCCGGTGCCGGTGTGCGCACGGTCACCAGTCCTGACGCCAGAACCGGCGGGGCTGGAACGGGTAGGTGGGCAGCGGCACCCGGTGGCTGGTCTCGCCCACGTGCAGGGCGTCGAAGTCCACCTGCCGGCCGGTGACCCAGGCGGCGGCCAGCTCGGACAGCGCCCGCTCGTCCCGGCCGGACGGCACGATCCCGTGGTCGGTGCGGGAGAAGGCGTCGGCGTCGGTCCGCGGGGCGGCGGCGGTCGTGGTGGCCGAGCCGCGGGCGACGTCCTCGGACAGCGCCGCGATCAGCTCGGCGCGGCTGCGGACCACGGCCGCCCAGCGGCGGGGCATCACCCTGCGGCCGAGGTTGAGGCTGAAGCAGACGTCGTCCAGCCGGAGTTCGGGATTCGCCTCCAGCCAGTCCCGGAGCCGCGCGCGCTGCCGGGCCAGGGCGTCGTCGTCCAGGGCGGACAGGGTGGCCAGCCGCGGCCGGCCCTCGACCTCGGGGGCGCGCCCGGCCGCCGTCGGCGCCTCCTCCAGCAGCAGGTGGGCGTTGTAGCCGCCGCCGCCGATCGAGGTGATGCCGGCCCGGCGGATGCCCGCCTCCGGCTCCCAGTCGGCCCCTTCGAGCTGCGGCACGAAGGGGGTGCCGGGGAAGTCGAGGTCCGGGTTGACCTCGGTCAGGTTGATCGTCGCCGGGAGCTTCCGGTGGTACAGGGCCAGCGCGGCCTTGATCGCGCCGAAGCCGCCCGAGACCACGCCGCCGTGGCCCACGTTGCCCTTGACCCCGCCGATCGAGGTGGTCGCGATCTGCTTCCCGAACGCCATGCTCGCCGCGTGCACTTCGAGTTCGTCGGTCATCGGCAGGCCGAGCCCGTTGGCCTCGTACATGGACACCGTCTCGGGGGCGACGCCGCCGACTTCCATGGCGCTCGCGATGCAGGCGCTCAGCCGCTCGGGCTGGGCCAGGCCGTACGCCATCGCGCTGACCCCGTTGTTGTTGACGGCCGAGCCCTTGACCACGGCGTAGATGTGGTCGCGGTCGGCGACGGCGTGGTTCAGCGGCTTCAGCAGCACGGTGACGACACCGCTGGACAGCGCGGTGCCGGTGCCGTTGGCGTCGAACGGCCGGCAGTGGCCGTCCTTCGACAGGACGCGGTTCTCCTCCCAGAGGTGGCCGCGGGGGTGGGGCAGCCGGACCATCGCGCCGCCGGCGATCGCCATGTCGGTCTGGCCGAGCAGCAGCGACTGACAGGCCAGGTGCACCGCGTAGTGGAAGCCCGCGCAGACCGCGGCGACGGTGACGGCCTCGCCGGTGAGGCCCATGTAGTACAGGGCGTTGGAGGTCATGGTGTCCGGCGACCACGCCAGGCTGGCCTCGATCGCCTCGGGGCCGACCGACACCCGG
Organism: Kitasatospora sp. NPDC053057; assembly: GCF_044546945.1. NCBI lineage: Bacteria > Bacillati > Actinomycetota > Actinomycetes > Kitasatosporales > Streptomycetaceae > Kitasatospora > Kitasatospora sp. NPDC053057. The sequence continues at coordinate 63,754 of NZ_JBITZP010000011.1, forward strand.
TCCGGCGGGGAGCCGTAGAGTGCGGCGGTCTGCGGGTTGTTGGCGCCGTACATGCCGATCTCGGCGCGGAGCCGGTCCGGGTCGTAGCCGCCGTCCTCCAGCGACTCCCAGGCGCTCTCCAGGAACAGCCGGTTCTCCGGGGTCATCGCGGCCGCCATCCGGTCGCTGATGCCGAACACCGACGGGTCGAACTTGTCGTACGTGTCGAGCACGCCGCAGGCCCGGACGTAGAACGGGTTGTGGATCAGCGTCTCGTCGACGTGGATGTCGTCCTTGGCGAGGAAGGAGATGGACTCCCGGCCGTGGACGAGGTTGTCCCAGAACTGCTCCTTGGTGCGGGCTCCGGGCGCCCGTAGGGACATGCCGATGACGGCCACATCGCCCGGGTCGTAGTCGTGTTGGGGGTTGTCGGTCATGGGAGGGTCTCTCCTGCTCCGTTGTCGAGTGAGGGTGGCTCAGCGGCTCAGCGGCTCAGCGGCTCAGCGGCTCAGCGATCAGCGGCCGGCGCCGCCGCGGCCGCGCAGTGCGGCGCGACGGTTGCCGGCGCGCTCACGGGCCGACCGCACCACCTCCGGGGTGGCACCGCTCTCGTCGTCGAGCCATCTGGCGAGGGAGGAGATGTCGCGGAAGCTGAAGAGGTCGGGCACCCGGACGCGGCGCTCGAAGCGCCGGGTCATCAGCCGGGCCAGCCGGACCAGCAGCAGCGAGTCGCCGCCGAGGTCGTAGAAGGCGGACTGCACGTCGATGCTCGACGGTTCGAGGCCCAGCAGCTGGCCCCAGATCTCCGACAGGGCCACCTCGGTCGGTGTGCCGGCGGCCGTCAGCGTCCCACCGGTCCCGGCGGCCGGCGGCTCGGGTAGCGCGTTGCGGTCGAGCTTGCCGCCCGGCCCGAGCGGCAGGGCGGGCAGCAGGACGAGCGTCGCGGGCACCATGTAGTCGGGCAGTTCGACGGCGAGCCGGCCGGTGACGGCGCTCTGCAGCGCGGCGTCCAGCCGGGGGCCGTCCGGCTCGGCGCCCTCGCCCGCGGGCACGACGTAGCCGACCAGCCGGTTGCCCCGGACGACGGCGGCGGCCTCCCGGACCTCGGGGCAGCCGGTCAGCCGGGCCTCGACCTCCTCCAGCTCGATGCGGTAGCCGCGCAGCTTGACCTGGTGGTCGGTGCGGCCGAGGAAGCGCAGTTCGCCGCCGTCGGTGAACTCGACGACGTCCCCGGTGCGGTACATCCGCTCGCCGCTGCGGAAGGGGTCGGGAAGGAAGCGTTCGGCCGTGGTGCCCGGCCGGTTGACGTAGCCGTGGGCGAGGCCGACGCCGCCGAGGTAGAGCTCGCCGGACGCACCGGCCGGGAGCTGCCGCAGCTGCTCGTCGAGCACGTAGGCCCGGGCGGTGGCCGTCGGCGGGCCGATCGTCGGCTCGCCGGTCCCGTCCGCGGGGACCGGCCCGAAGGAGCAGAACACGGTTCCCTCGGTGGGGCCGTAGGCGTTGAACACCCGCTCGGCGCCGGTCTCCCGGTACGTCCGGTCCACCAGCTTGCGGCGCAGCGCCTCGCCGCCGAACACCACCGAGCGCACGTTGGGCGGCAGGGCCCCGGCGTCCAGCAGGCCGTTCATGACGGACGGGACGACGTTCAGGTGGGTGATCCGGTCGGCGTACCGGCTCTCCGCCAGGTGCACCGCGCTCTCGACCAGCACGACGGCGCCGCCGCGGCAGAGCGCGTTGAAGATCTCCATCACGGACATGTCGAAGCAGACCGAGCTGGCCGCCGAGACCCCGCTCAGGTCGCAGCCCTCCAGGACCCGGTCCAGCTCGGCGAGCATCGCCGTGCAGCCGCCGTGCCGGACGGCCACGCCCTTGGGCTTGCCGGTGGATCCGGAGGTGTAGATGACGTACGCGGTGTCCTCGGGCACCACCGGCACGGGCCGCGCGCCGGGCTCGGTGCGCACCGTTTCCCCCAGTACGACCACCGTCGGGCCGGGCGGGCAGGCGGCCCGGGAGGCGGGCGTGGTGAGCAGCAGACGGGCGCCGCTGTCCTGGACCATGAAGGTCAGCCGGTCGGCGGGGTAGTCGGGGTCCAGCGGCAGGTAGCAGGCGCCGGCGCGCAGGGCCGCCAGGATGCCGACCAGCAGGTCGGGGGTGCGTTCGACGCAGATGCCGACCGGGACGCCCGGCGCCGCGCCGGCGGCGGCCAGCTGCTCGGCCAGCACCCGGGAGCGCTCGTTCAGTTCGCCGTAGGTCAGGACGCCGGAGTCGGAGTAGACCGCGGTCGCGTCGGGGCTCTTGACGGCCTGCTCCAGGAACTCGGAGTGCAGGGTCGCGGTCACCGGTCGGTCTCCTTGGGCAGTGTTCCCCCGGTCAGTGTTCCGTCGGGCGGTGTTCCCTCGGGCAGGCCGGCGGACGTGATGTCGCCGAGGGGCAGGTCGGGTCGGGCGATCGAGTCGAACAGCACGCTGCGGTACAGCGCGAGCAGTGCGGTCACGGTGGGCCTTTCCAGGTAGCTCGGTTTGAACTGGACGTGGCCGGCCACCTCGCCGTCGATGTCGGCCATCGAGATCTCCAGGTCGAACTTGGCGAGGTGCCTGCGCACTTGGAGCGGCTCCAGCGGCAGCGCGCCGTCGGGCGTGAGGGTGGTGCCGACGCCGTGGAAGAGCTTGACGGAGCGGGGGAAGGCGTCCGAGGACAGCCAGTTCACCACCACGTCGAACCACGGCGAGCGGCCCTCGGCGCGCGGCGGCTTCAGCTGGGAGGCCAGCAGGTCGAGCGGGTAGTTCATGTGCTCCAGCAGGCCGAGCGAGAACGCGTGGACCTCGCGCAGCAGTTCGCGGAAGGTGCGGTCGGCGGCGGGGTTCGCCCGGACCAGCACGGTGTTGAGGTAGTAGCCGATGGCGGATTCCCAACCCGGCTCGGCGCGTTGGGCGATGGCGGTGGCCAGCACCGAATCCTCGGTGCCGACCGCCCGGTTGAGCGTGGCGAAGAACCCGGCGAGGACGACGGTGCTGATCGACACGCCCTCGCGCACCGCGAACTCCCGCAGCAGGCGGGTCTCCTGGGCGCTCCAGCGGAACGCCAGGTCGCGGCCCTCGTAGGTGACGCCCGGCGGCCGCTCCTTGGCGGACAGGTCGAGGTGGGCGGGCGGATCGGCGAGCTTCTCCGACCACCAGTCCAGCGCCGCGTCGGCCGCGGGGCCCGCCAGCCACTGCCGCTCCCAGGCGACGAACTCGGTGTACGGGGCGACGGGCGCGCCGGCGGCGGGGTCGGCGCCCTCGTAGTACTCCTGGAGTTCGCGGATCATGACGTCGGCCGAGGCCGCGTCCGAGGCGATGTGGTGGACGAGCACCAGCAGGTAGTGGTCGGCCGGTCCGCGCGTCAGGAGGACGACCCGCACCAGCGGCCCGTTGTCCAGGTCCAGCGGCCGGTGCCCGTGCCGGGCCAGCTCCTCGCGGGCCTGTTCGTCGTCCAGGTCGGAGCCGTCCACCACCAGGAACTCGTACACCGGCTCGTCCAGGATCACCTGGTACGGGCTGCCGCCGGCCTCCACGAAGAGTGTGCGCAGCGCGGGGTGGCGCGTCATGACGGCCCGTACGGCGCGGTCCAGGGCCTTCTCGTCGACCGTGGCCCGGATCCTGGCCGTCACCATGAAGTTGTAGGGCACGGCGTCCGGCGAGACCATCTGCATGAACCACAGCGAGGCCTGGCCGTGCGAGGCGGGCGCCAGTTCGAGGCCGAGGCCCCCGGCGCGCAGCTGGTCCAGCGCGGGTGCGTCGGTGGCCTCCAGCAGGCCGCGGGCGTGCAGCTCGTCGAGCAGCTCCTCGGCGTCCAGTTCGGACAGTTCCGCCGGGAACATCCGGGGCGGTACGGCCTCGCCGGCCTCGCCGGCCTCGCCGGCCTCGCCGGCCTCGCCGGCCTCGCCGGCCTCGCCGGCCTCGCCGGCCTCGCCGGACGCGCCGGACGCGCCGGACGCGCCGGACGAGACGGACGTGACCGGAACCGGGACGGGCTTCACCGGCTCCGGCACGGCGGCCGGTCCGGCGGTCAGCTCGACGAAGTGGCCGACGACCTCGGAGATCGCCCGGCCGTCCAGGAACACCACCGGCGACACCCGGTGCCCGAACAGCGACTGCAGCTTGTTGACGAGCCGGATCGCCAGCATCGAGTCGAGGCCGAAGTCGAGCAGGCTGGCGTTCGGGTCGAACCGGCCCACCGGCACGCCCAGCGCGTCGGCGAGCTCGGCGAGGACGACCTCCGCCACCGGCCGGCTCTCCGCCGGCTGCTGCTCCACCGGCCGGGCCTCGGACATGGCCACGGACACGGGCGCGGCCACGGTTTCGACGGCCGGGGTGCGGAGCTCGGTGTCGATCCAGTAGCGCTCCCGCTGCCACTGGACGAGCGGGGTCTCCACCACCTCGACGTCGTCGGCGAACAGCCCGTCGAAGGCCAGCGGCAGGCCCCGGACGAACAGCGAGGCGACGGCGCCCAGCAGGCAACGGAGGTCGCTCTCCTCGCGCCGCAGGGAGTTGATCGCGTGCACCCGGGCACCGCGGGTCAGGGCGATCTCCTCGACCGCGCCGCGCAGCGTCTCGTGCGGGCCGATCTCGATGAAGGTGCCGACGCCCTGGTCGACCAGCGCGCCGATGGTCTCGGCGAACCGGACCTGGTTGCGCAGGTTGTGCACCCAGTAGTCGGCGTCGGCGACGGGGTTCACCGCGCCGGACACCGCGGTGGAGTGGAAGTCGAGGCCGGGCGACAGCGGGGTGATGCCGTCGAGGGCCGCGCGCAGCGGCGGAATCAGCGGGTCCATGCCCGGGCTGTGCACCGGCCGTTCGACCCGGATCCGCCGGACGGAGATCCCGTCCCGCTTGAGCTCGGCCTCCAGGGCGTCGATCGCCTCGGGGGAGCCGGAGACCGCCGCGCTGGTGGGGCTGTTGACCACGGCGACGGCCGCGTGCTCGGCGTACGGCGCGAGCCGCGGCAGCAGCTCGGCCTCCGGCAGGTCGACCGAGATCATGGCGCCCACGGCGGCCTCGCGCTCCAGCAGGTGCGAGCGGGCGACCACGACCCGGGCGGCGTCCTCCAGGGACAGCGCACCGGCGACGCAGGCGGCCGCGACCTCGCCCAGGCTGTGCCCGACCACGGCGGTCGGCTCGATGCCGAGGCCGAGCCAGACCTTCGCCAGCGAGACCTGCAGGGCGAACAGCACCGGCTGCTGGAAGTCCATCTCCTCGTACCGGGCCTCGTCGGCCGGGGCGGCGAGCTGCTCCAGCACCGAACAGCCGCCGGCCGCGCGCACGGCCGCGTCGCAGGCGTGCATCCAGCTGCGGAAGCCGGCGTGCGAGCGCAGCAGTTCGCGGCCCATGCCGACCCACTGGGTGCCGCCGCCGGAGAACACCAGCGCCACCCGCCGGTCGACGTTGCCGGAGACCGTACCCGTGAGGACGTCGTGGTGCGGCTGATCGGCGGCGACCCGGGCGAGCCCGTCCAGGACGTCCTGCCGGTTGCGGGCGAACAGCGCGATCCGGTGGCCGTGGTGGCTGCGCCGGGCGGCGAGCGTGTAGGCGAGGTCGGAGACCCGCAGGCCGGGGTCGCGTTCGACGTGGTTGGACAGCTCCCGGCAGGTGTCGGCCAGCGCCTCCGCCGTACGGGCCGTGACGGGCACTAGGTGCACCTGCTCGTCGGCCGCCGTCCCGGCGCGGCTCGGCGCTACGTGCCGCCCCCGGTCGCCGGCCAGGAACGGATGGGCGGCGACGGGCAGTCCGGCGGTGTACAGGGCGCCGAGCGAGCCGAGCAGGGTCGCGGCCTCGTCGGCGCCGCGGCGCATCGAGGGCAGGGTGGTCGCGGTGAGGATCTCCGACGCCGACTTCAGCAGCAGCGGGTGCGGGCTGAGTTCCACCACCGCGTCGACGTCGTGGTCGCGCAGCCTGGTCAGGGCGTCGACCATCCGGATCTCCCGGCGCAGGTTGTCCGCCCAGTAGTCCGGCCCGAGTTCGGCGCCGTCGACGGCCTCGCCGGTGACGGTCGAGATCATCGGGATGCGGGCGGTCCGGGGCCGGATGCCGTCGAGTTCGACCTTCAGCGGGGCGAGGACGTGGTCGACCAGCGGGGAGTGCGGGGCGTGGCCCATCCGCACCCGGTGGTTGGTGACGCCCGCGTCGGTCAGCCGCCCGACCAGCTCGTCGATCTCCTGCGGGGGGCCGGTGACGAGCGTGGAGCGCAGGCCGTTGCGGCCGGAGAGGGTGAGCCCGCCGGTCAGGTACGGGGTGACCTCGTCGGCGGCGGTCATCACCACGATGCCCTCGCCGCGCCCCACGGCCAGTTGCTGGAGCAGTCGGCCGTGGTGGGCGGCCAGCCGGGAGGCGTCGTCGAAGTCGAGCGCACCGGCGATGTGGGCGGCGGCGAACTCGCCGACGCTCTGCCCCACCACGACGTCCGGCTCCACCCCTAGCGAGCGCCAGGCCTCGGCCAGGGCGACCTGGAGCGAGAACAGCAGCGGCTGGAAGACGTCCATGTCGTCCAACCGGCCGTCGGGGGAGAGCAGTTGGTCGACCAGCGAGAAGCCGAGCAGCTCCCGCATCCGCCGGTCCGACCTCATCATGGACCGGCGGAACACGGGCAGACCGGCGAGCAGTTGCCGGCCCATGCCCACCCACTGGGAGCCGTTGCCCGAGAACAGGAACGCCACCCGGGGCTCAGCGCCTGTCGCCTCCCCGACGCTCAGCCCGTCGGCCCTCGCACCGCTGCCGAAGGCGTCGAGGCTTGACCGGAGTTCGGCCATGTCGCGGGCCGTGGCCGCGAGCCGGAACGCGCCCTCGCCGGGCGTCCGGCCGCACAACGCGCGCAGGTCGCTCTCGTCGCGCAGTGCCCGGGCGCGGTCCGCCAGCTCCTCCCGGGAGTCCGCGGCCAGCAGCAGCAACGAGGCCTCTGGGCGGGGCAGTTCCTCGACCGCTACGTGGCAGATCGCACCGCCGAAGCCGAACGAGCTGACGCCGCCCCGGCGGGCGTCGGAGCGCCGCGGCCACGGCGTCAGCCGGTCCTGGACGGTGAGGTCGTACTCGTCGAACATGATCTGCGGGTTCGGCGCGCTGTAGTGCAGGCTCGGCGGCAGCACGCCGTTGCGCATCGACATCGCCAGCTTGACGAGGCCGACGATCCCGGCGGCCGCCTCCAGGTGCCCGACGTTGGACTTGACCGAGCCGAGCCGCAGCGGTTCCGTCCGGTCGCCGCCCAGCACCGCGCCGATGGCGTTGGCCTCGATCGGGTCGCCGAGGGGCGTCGCGGAGCCGTGGCACTCGATGTAGTCCACCAGGTGCGGTGCGATGCCCGCCCGCCGGTACGCGGTGCGCAGCATCTTCTCCTGCGCCTGGGGGTTGGGCGCCGTCATGCCGTTGCTCAGGCCGTCGTTGTTCGAGGAGCTGCCCTTGATCAGGCAGTAGACCGGCAGGTCGCGCTCCAGGGCGGTGCTCAGCGGGGCGAGCACGACGACGCCGGCGCCCTCGCCGCGGACGTAGCCGTTGGCGCGGGCGTCGAAGGACTTGCAGCGGCCGTCCGGGGCGAGCGCGCCCATCTGATCCATGGCGGTGTAGTAGTCGGAGACGAAGCTCAGGTTCACGCCGCCGGCGAGCACCAGGTCGCTCTCGCCCAGCTGGATCGACTGGCACCCCACGTGCACCGAGACCAGCGATCCGGCGCAGGCCGCGTCGATGGCCATGCTGGGGCCCTGCAGGCCGAGCAGGTAGGAGACGCGGTTGGCGATGATGCCGTCGTGCATGCCGGTCGCGGTGTGCGGGGTGATCTGGCTGTCGGGGCCGCGGTAGTGGGCCAGCGCGGCGTAGTCGCCCCAGCAGGAGGCCATGAACACCCCGGTGTCGCTGCCGACCAGGCTGTGCGGCGCGATGCCCGCGTCCTCCAGCGCCTCCCAGGACAGCTCCAGGATCAGCCGCTGCTGGGGGTCCATCTGGACGGCCTCGCGGGGCGAGATACCGAAGAACAGCGGATCGAAGCGGTCGATGCCGTCGATGAACCCGCCCCAGCGCACCCGGTCGTTGAGCAGCTCGCGCCGTGCGGCCGGCACCGGTCCGACGGCGTCGCCGCCCTCGACCAGCAGCCGCCAGAACGAGGCCGGGTCCGGTCCGCCGGGGAAGCGGCAGCCGATGCCGACGACCGCGACGGGCTCGTGCGCGCTCGTACGGCGGCCGCTGCGCCGGCCGCCGTCCGGGGCGGGCTCGGTGGCACGCGGACCGTCGACCAGCGCGCGGGCCAGTTCCTCCACGCTCGGGTACTGCCACAGCCAGGTGGCCGGGACGGGCCGGCCGACGAACTCCGACAGGGCCGCGGCGAGGGCCACCGACTTCGCGGAATCCAGTCCGTACCGGTGCATCGGCGTCCGGCGGTCCACCGCGTTCGCGGGCACGGCCAACAGCTCGGAAACACGGGAGAGCAGGAATTCCGTGACGGCGGACATGTCTCGCACTGCGCGTTCTTGGGGCATGGCGACTCCCTGGGCAGGGCGGATGGAATGGGGGGTGCGGAGCTTCACTGCCGACCGGGGCCCGGCGCATGGACGGCCCGCGGTGGCCGAATTCAGCCGCGTTCGGAATCCCGGAGCACGAGCGTCAGGACAGCTCGGGTGATCGCGGGTCAGCGGCCCACTGTGAAGTTCTCGCCGACGCGTGCGGCTCCTGCCGATCGGTCCTTCGGCACGTTCGCCTGCCGAGGATTCCGCGGCGCTGCTGTCTCGATCCGCCCCTGGGCGGAGAACGGGGGAATCACGGAAACCCCCGCCGGGGCAGGGGGGATTCGGTGTGGGTGGGCGTCGAGGTCGATAGTGTCAAGCGCAATGAAAACGCGAATCGAAGTGCATCGGATCACCAGGTATTCACCGACCAGTGGGTATGAGAGTGCCACTTGGTGAATGGCGAGACAAGCGTCGTTCGAGGGATGGGTGGGGCACTGGCGGGATCCGATCGCCAAAGTGTCCGATTCGATCTGCTTGCGAGCTCGGCGGACGAACGGGTGCACCAGCGCCACGAGTTGGCGGACGCGGAGAAGAACGATCCGCACACGACGGGCAGTTGAACCAGGCGGCCCCACCGCGAGCGCGGGGCGGGGTGGACAGCGGTCAAGTCACCCGGGCAAGCTGATCCACATGCCAGTTGCGAGCCTTGAGACGGCGTCAGTCGGTACGGACCGCTCCTTAGCCGGTCGGCACTTCCCGCAGCGCAGGGTGGTCACGCCCGCCGGTGCGGCACGGCGTGGCGACCACCCCGCCCGGACCCGCACCGGTCGCGGCAGCGAGGGCGGGCTCGTATGACCGACACCGCGGTCGCGCCGCTGACCCGACCGGGACTGGCCCTCGGAGTGCTCGCCGGGGCGCTCGCTCTGGACGTGAGCGGCCTCGGGGTGCTCAACGCCGCCCTGCCGTCCGTCGGCACGCGCTTCGACCTGGGTGACACCACACTCCAGTGGGTCATGACCGCCTACGCCGTCACCTTCGCCGGCTTCCTGCTGGTGGGCGGCCGACTGGCCGACGTGCTCGGCCGGCGCCGGGTGTTCGAGGTGGGCGTCGCGGTCTTCACCGCCTCCGCGCTGGTCGGCGCGGTCGCACCGAACATCGGCGTACTGCTGGGCGCGCGCGCCGTCCAGGGCATCGGCGCCGCCCTGTCCGGGCCGGCCGCACTGGCCCTGCTCTCCGAGGCGTTCCCGGCCGGTCCGGCGCGCAACCGGGCGTTCAGCGTCTACGCGGCCGTCGGCGCCGCGAGCTTCAGCGGCGGGGTGCTGCTGGGCGGCGTCCTGACCCAGTTCTTCGGCTGGCGCTCGGTGCTGTGGTTCTCGGTGCTGCTGGGGCTCGCCGTGCTGGCCGTGACCCGCATCGGACTGCCCGACGGCGCCGGGCACAGCGGCCGGCTGGACCTGCCCGGCGCGATCTCGGGCACCCTCGGCCTCACCCTGCTCGTCGTCGGCGTGAGCAGCGGCGGCGCGACGGCCTGGATCGTGCTCTCCGCCGCGGCCCTCTTCCTGGTGCTGTTCGTCGTCCGCGAGCACCGCACCGCCGACCCGGTGCTGCCGCTCGGCCTCTTCCGGCTCGCCCCGGTGCAGTCCGCGAGCCTGGCCGCGTTCCTCCAGTACATGGGCTCGGTCGGGATGCTCTTCTTCGCGCCGCTGTACCTGCAGGGGATGCTGGACTACTCCCCGTTCGAGTCCGGACTCTCGCTGGTGCCGATGTCCCTGGCCGTGTTCCTCACCGCCAACTTCGCCACCGGACGGCTGCTGGCCCGGTACACCCCGCGCACCCTGATGGCCGTCGGCCTGGTGCTGATCGGCGTGGGCACCGGCCTGTGGCTGGCCACCCCACATGAGGGCGGCTATGTGACGTACGTGCTGCCCGGCCTGGTGCTCAGCGGCGTCGGCCAGGGCCTGAACTTCCCCTCGATGACCTCCGCCGCGCTCACCGGCGTCCCGGCCGAGCAGCAGGGCGTGGCCGGCGCGGTGAACGTGGTGACCCAGCAGATCGGCGCCAGCATCGGCGTGGCGCTGATGGTCCTGGTGGCCGGGACCCGCGAGGACCAACTCGGCGGCTACCATCTCGCCTACATCACCGCCGCCGTCGCGTGCGTGCTCGGCGCGGCGGTCATCGCCCTCAGGCGCCAGCACTGAGGGGAAAGGCCAGGCCCCATGACCTCCCTGCTGCTCTCCCGCCGCGACCTCGACTTCCTGCTGTACGAATGGCTGGACGTCCCCGCGCTGACGAAGCGGCCGCGGTACGCCGACCATTCGCGGGAGACCTTCGACGCCGCCCTGGAGCTGAGCGAGCAGGTCGCCACCCGGCACTTCGCGCCGCACAACAAGCGGAACGACGCCGAGGAGCCGCGCTTCGACGGCGAGCGGGTCCACCTGATCCCGGAGGTCCGGGAGGCGCTGACCGTCTTCGCCGGCACCGGCCTGCTCGGCAGCGCCATGGACCACGAGGTCGGCGGCGCGCAGCTGCCCTGCGTCGTGGCCAACGCGTGCTTCGCCTGGTTCCAGGCCGCCAACCCCGGCACCTCGGGCTACCCGTTCCTGACCGTCGGCAACGCCAACCTGCTGCTGGCGCACGGCAGTCCGGAGCAGATCGACACCTACGTCCGGCCCATGGTGGAGGGCCGGTTCTTCGGCACCATGTGCCTGTCCGAGCCGCAGGCCGGCTCCTCGCTGGCCGACCTCCGCACCCGCGCCGAACCGCAGGACGACGGCACCTACCGGCTGTTCGGCAACAAGATGTGGATCTCCGGCGGCGAGCACGAACTGTCCGAGAACATCGTCCACCTGGTGCTGGCCCGGATCCCCGGCGGGCCGCCCGGGGTGAAGGGCCTCTCGCTGTTCATCGTGCCCAAGGTGCTGGTCGGCGCGGACGGCTCGCTCGGCGAACGCAACGACGTCGTGCTCGCCGGGCTCAACCACAAGATGGGCTTCCGGGGCACCACCAACACGCTGCTCAACTTCGGCGAGGGCGTTCACCGGCCGGGCGGCGAACCCGGCGCCATCGGGCACCTCGTCGGGGAGCCGCACTGCGGCCTGGCGTACATGTTCCACATGATGAACGAGGCCCGGATCGGCGTCGGGCTCGGCGCCACCGCACTCGGCTACACCGGCTACCTGCACGCCCTCGACTACGCCCGCACCCGCCCCCAGGGCCGCCCCCTCGCCGCCAAGAGCGCGGGCGGCCCGCAGGTGCCGATCATCGCCCACGCCGACGTCCGCCGCATGCTGCTGGCCCAGAAGTCCTACGCGGAAGGGGCGTTGGCCCTGGTGCTGTACTGCGGCCGGCTCCTCGACGAGGAGCGCACCGGCGCCTCGCCCGAGGACCGGGCCCGCGCCAAGCTGCTGCTGGACGTCCTCACGCCCATCGCCAAGAGCTGGCCCTCCCAGTGGTGCCTGGAGGCCAACAGCCTCGCCATCCAGGTGCACGGCGGCTACGGGTACACCCGCGAGTACAACGTCGAGCAGTTCTACCGCGACAACCGGCTCAACCCCATCCACGAGGGCACCCACGGCATCCACGGCCTGGACCTCCTCGGCCGCAAGGTCGTCATGGACGGCGGCGCGGGACTGCGGCTGCTCGCCGAGACCGTCTCCGCGACGACCGCACGCGCCAAGGCCACCGGCGGTGACGCCGCCGAGTACGCGGAGCGGCTTGACGAGGGTGTCCAGCGCATCGTTTCGGTCACGAAGCGACTGTGGGGAACCGGCGACCCGGAAACGGCTCTGGCCAACGCCAGCGTCTACCTCGAAGCGGTCGGCCACACCGTCGTCGCCTGGCTCTGGCTGGAACAGCTCCTCGCCGCCGAGAACGGCAACGAGCCCTTCCACGAGGGCAAGCGGCACGCCTGCCGCTTCTTCTTCCGCTACGAACTCCCGAAGACCGAGGCCCAGTTCCAACTCCTGGAGAGCCTGGACCGCACCACGGTCGAGATCCCCGACGACGCATTCTGAACCCGGTCAGACACCTCATTCCCGGTCCAGGTCGAAGGCGACCATGTCCCGGCAGGCGGGGTGCGGCGCGTCGGCGGGGGAGTACCAGTCGCCGGGGTGGGCGGACCGCGTCCCGTCTGATCTGCGGTTTCTGACGTGGTCATGTCCCGCCGGCGGGACGGCGGGCAGGGCCGCGGACGGGGCGTAGGGCAGGGCCGTCCGGGCGTGGCGGTTCTCGATGGCTGGTCTAGACCTTGAAGCGGCGCCGTTCCCTTCCCCAGAATGATCGACTGTTGCTGAACAACGGGGAGGCAAGGATGCGAGGGGCGGATCGGCAGGATCGTGTGAGGATCGTGGGCAGGCGCGCCGGGCGGAATTCCGAACTCTCCCGGGACCAGACCTCGCTCGCCCTCCCGGCAAGACTCCCGATCGACGTGTGGACGCGCATCGGGCAGGATCTCGGCGCCGCCGCGGATTCCGTCACCTGGTGGCTCGGCGACTGGCTCGTCTACGGCCAGGACCGGTATCCGGAGCGCTACCGGAGGGCCATCGACGAAACCGCACTCGACTACCAGACGCTGCGGAACTACGCCTGGATCGCCCGGAAGTTCCCGCCCGGGCGCCGTCGGCCGGCCCTGAGCATGCAACACCACGCCGAAGTCGCCTCGCTGGATCCCGAGATGCAGGACAACTGGCTGGACCGGGCCCAGCAGGGCGGCTGGTCGCGCAACGAACTCCGCCGCCGGATCCGCGCCGCCACGACGCCGGGCGCGGGCGCGCGACCCCTTTCCGTCGAACTCAGGCTCGCCGTCACCCAGGCCCGCCACGGCCTCTGGGAGGACGCCGCGGACCGCGCCAACTGCGACCTGTCCGTCTGGATGCTGGCCGTCCTGGACGCCGCCGCCCGCCACGGTGCGGAGGGCCGCGACCGGATGCGGATCGCCGACGCGGGCTGACCCAAGCCCCCGGGCCACCCGGTGTGAATACCGTCCGACAGCCGGACCGGAACCGGAATACGAAATGCGACGGCGGAATGCGGCCCGCCGTGCTCCGCCATGCTCGCGCGGCCCCGGCCACGGCGCATTCCACCAACCCGGACCGTACAAGGGAAAGGACCATGCCATGACAGTGAGCGCACACCTCGACCTGGTCAGTGCATTCCGGGAGGACGGATTCGTCTTCGCCGGGACCCTGCTCACCGCGGACGAGGCCGAGGCGTACCGGGAGATCTACGACCGCTTCCTCGCCGGTGAGATCGAGAGCGGCGACAAGCGCTCCGACCTCGGCTCGCACGCACCGAGGGCGGACGGCGTCCAGGCCGGCGTCGAGAACATCACCCAGATCATGTGGCCCTCCGCGCTCCACCCGCCGATCCTCGACCTGCCGCTGCACGGGCGGGGCCTGGCGCTCGCCCGCGCGCTGATCGGCGACGACGCGATGCTCGACTTCGACATGCTGATCCACAAGGCGCCGCACACCGCGGTGCCCACCCCCTGGCACCAGGACGCCGCCTACTGGATCGACCTCCCGGACACCCGGGCCGTCTCGATCTGGGTCGCCCTCGACGACGCCGGGCCGGACAACGGCTGCATGTGGTACGTCAAGGGCTCGCACACCCGGCCGCTGCGCCCGCACCGCCCCACCAGCGACGGCAAGAACATCGAGTGCGACTGCTCGGAGGACGAGCCCGGAGCGACCCCCGTGCCGGTGCGGGCCGGGCAGGGCGTCGCCCACTCCGGCAGCACCCTGCACTACTCCCGCGGGAACACCAGCGACCGGCTGCGGCGGGCGTACATCCTCAACTACCGTCCCGCGGCGATGATCCGGCTGGAGCGCGAGCAGGGGGCCGACCACGGCCTGAACGTGAACGAGCGCAAGGTCCGCAACACCGGCGCCGACCAGGCCGCCGACTGACCCGTCCGCACCGATCCTCCACCCCCCACAGCGAGGTAGTCCGATGGATGCCAGTAACGAACCGGATATCAGCACCGAACCGGCGCAGGTACGGCTGAGCGGCGCGGTGATGAGCCACCCCAAGCGCGCGGCGGAGGCCCGGCGGCTCGCCGACGCCGACCCCCGGGGCCGCGTCCGCGTGGTCATGGACCCCGAGCCGGACGGCCGCCCGACCGCCCTCCGGGTGGCGCCGCTCTCCTGGTCCTGCGTGGCGCCCGACGCCACCCACCACCTGGTGCTGCAGGACGACGTGGTGCTCGCCGAGGGCTTCTACGAGCACGCCGAACGCGCCGCCGCGGCGGCCCCCGGCGAGGCGATCGCCCTCTACGCGGGCTGGGAGGCACGCAACGGTGCCGTCGCCCGGCTCGCCGCGCTCACCGGCGAGCCCTGGGCGTACACCCTCCAGGAGCACGTGCCCTGCCAGGCGCTGATCCTGCCCGCCGAGGCGGCCCGCGGGTACGCCGCCTTCCAGCAGGAGCACGGCGGCGGCTGGCCGTACGACGTGGTGGTGCAGCGCTACCTGAACGCGATCGGCATGCCGGTGCGGTTCTGCACCCCCAGCACGGTGCAGCACGACGACCTGCCCAGCCTGGCCGGCAACACCTACCACGGCTTCCGTCAGGCCACCCTGTTCACCGGCGAGGCGGGCCGGGCGGACGCCGACGGACCGTGCCCGCGCTTCCCGGTGGTGCCCTTCTACCAGTACGGCGACGCCCGCTGCGCGGTCCTTAGGGGCACCGAGTGGGAGTACCTGGAGACCGAGCGGCACCTCGCCCGCGACGGCCTGCTGGACGCCTGCCTGGCCGCCCTCCGGGCCGCGGGCCCGGACGCCGCGGCCGGACTCCCGGACGGCGCCGGCCGGGCCGTGTGGCTGACCGCCTTCGCCCTCGGCACCGTCACCGCCGACGCACCGGAGCCGGACCCGCAGCTCGCCGCCGCCGTCATGGAGACCCTCGGGCCGGGCGGCCTGTGCGAGGAGTTCACCGCGGCCGAACTGCTCGCCATGGCCCCCGCGGTGCGCGACCTCGCGCTCACCGCGCTCGCCGCAGGCCGGCGCGCCGGTGCGGACCCGGCCGTCCGCACGGCCCGCCCGGAGCCCACCGCCCGGGTGGCCGTCACCGGCGGCGACCCGGCCTTCACCCGGCAGCTGGCCCGGCTGCTCGCCGACGCCGGGCACGAGGCCCGGCACCCGGCCGGGCGCCCGTCCGCAGAGGACCTCGACGGCGTCCGGCACGTGGTGCACCTGGGCCGCCCCGAGGAGGACGGCCTGCTGGCCGACGTACTCGCCGCCGCCGCCAAGGCCGGGGTGGAGCGCCTGGTCTACGCCGGCTCCTCGGCCGTCTACCGCGGCAGCCGCGAACGGACCGTCACCGAGGAGGCGCCGGCCGAAGCCCCGGCCGACCCGGTGGCACTGGCCTGGTGGCGCGAGGAGCGGGCCGCCCGCGCCTGGGGCGCCGACCACGGCGTCCCCGTCCAGGTGCTGCGGCTCGCCGATCCGGTCGGCCCGTACGCGCCGGCGGACAGCCCGCTGGTGCGGTGGGTCAATCTGGCCTGGACCCGGCGCCCGCTCGCCCTGAACCCGTCGGGCCGCCACCAGGTGCTGGACCACCGCGACCTCGCCGACGCGCTGCGCGCCGTCCTGGCCGCCCCGCCCGCGCAGCCGGTGTTCAACGTCGCCTCCGCGGCCTTCGACGAACAGGAGCTCGCCGGGTTCCTGGCCGACGTCTCGCGGCGCACGCCCTGGGAGTGGGTCCAGGACCCGACGGTCGATCGCTGGACCATGGCGACCGGGCTGATCGAGACCGAACTCCACTGGCACGCCTCGGCCGTGCTCCGCGAAAGCATGCGCGCCCTCGCCCAGTGGTGGGCCTGCGACATCCACGGCGACTACTCCCTCCCGGACCCACGCCGGTAGCCGCGCCGGCCGGCGGCGCCCCGTCCGGTGCCGCCGGCCGCGCGCGCGCCACCCGTGACCCCTCCCACCCGTCAACGCCCACCCCCTGGAGTACCGCATGTCCGCCATAGCCGGCTGGGTCGACTTCTCCCGCGACACCGTTGACGGGTCTGACGGGTCTGACGGGTCGGACGTCATCCGGGCCATGACCACGGCACTGGCCCGGCGCGGACCGGACGGCGAGGGCCTGTGGAGCTCCGCGCACGCCGCCCTCGGCCACCGCCGCACCGCCCGCGACCCCCACCCGCAGCCGCTGACCGCCCCCGGCGACACCGGCCCGCACGCCGTGCTCTCCTTCGCCGGCCACCTCACCAACCCGCGCCAGCTGCGCGACCGGCTCACCGCCGCCGGGCACCGCGCGGTCACCGGCGGCGACGCCGAGGCCGTCCTCCAGGCCTACCTGGCCTGGGGCGAGGAGTTCGTCACCCGGATCGAGGGCGGCTACGCGCTCGCCCTCTGGGACCCGCGCCGCGAGGAACTGCTGCTGGTCCGCGACCGGATGGGCGTCAAGCCGCTCTTCTACGCGCCCACCCCGGACGGCGTGCTGTTCGGCTCCGAGCCCAAGGCCGTGCTCGCCCACCCCGGCTTCCGTCCGGCCCTCGACGCCGACGGCCTGCGCGACATCCTGTCCGTCGCCCGGGTGCCCGGCCACGCGGTCTTCCGGGGCCTGCGCGAGGTCCTGCCCGGCGCGCTGCTGCGGGTCGGCCGCGCGGGCACGGCCGAACGGCGCTACTGGCAGCTGCGGGTCGCCGCGCACACCGACGACCTGGACACCACCGTCGACACCGTCCGCACCCTCCTGGAGGCCGCGGTCGCCCCGCACCTGGACGGCGACGAGCTGCCCTGCTCGCTGCTCTCCGGCGGCCTCGACTCCAGCTCGCTCACCGCGCTGGCCGCCGCCCTCGCCCGCCGCCAGGGCCGCGGCCCGATCCGCTCGCTGGCCGTCAACGACCAGGAGCCGGGCGCCGACGGCGCCGCGGCGCAGGGCAACGAGGACCACCGCTACGCCCGGCTGATGGCCGAGCACGCCGGCACCGAGCACCGCGAGATCCCGCTCGCCGGCCTGGACCTGCTCGACCCGGAGCTGCGGGCCTCGGTGCTCGCCGCGTACGACATCCCGATCAACAAGGGCGACCAGTACGCCTCGCTGCGGCTGCTGTTCGGCGAGGCGCGCGGGCACGCCGCGGTCGCGCTGTCCGGCGAGTGCGGCGACGACGTCTTCGGCGGCTACAACTGGAACCGGCTGCCCGAGTGGATCGCCGAACCGACCTTCCCCTGGGTGGCGGAGGGCCGCCCGCGCTTCCTGGGCACCGACGTCGTCTTCGACGCCGGACTGCTCGGCAAACTCGACCTGGCCGGTTACGAGCGGGACTGCCACAGCGCCGCCGTCGCCGAGATCGCCGCCGCCGACGCGGTCGACGACCCGGTCGAGGCCCGCTACCGCGAGGTCACCTACCTGGCGCACACCCGCCACACCCGGGTCCTGTTCGACCGGCTGGACCGCCTCGGCACCGCCGCCGGGCTCGACATCCGGGTGCCGTTCGCCGACGCCCGGCTGGTCGAGTACGCCTTCAACATCCCATGGGCGATGAAGGCGTTCGACGGCCGCGAGAAGAGCCTGCTGCGGGCCGCGATGAGGGACCTGCTGCCGGACGCGGTGGCGATGCGGGTCAAGACGCCGTACCCCAACCTGCGGGACGCCCGCTACGACCGGGTGCTGCGGGAGCGGCTGGCCCGGGTCGCGCTGGATCCGGACAGCCCGGTCGCCCCGCTGCTCGCCCCCGCGCTCCGGGCCGCGGTGGCCCGCGACGGCGCGGACGCCCTGGTCGCGGGCGTCGGCCGGGCCGCGCTGGAGACCGCCCTGCAGACCGACGCATGGCTGCGCGCCTACCGGGTCGAGCTCGACCTCTGAGCCCTGCCACGACCGAGCCCCGCCGCGGCTGAGGTCTGCGACTGAGCCCCGCGACGACTGAGCCCCGCCACGACGCCCTGCCGACGAAGGAGTCCCATGGCCGCGACCCTCGCCGCGCCGCCCGCCCCGCCCGCCCGTCTGTGGACCCGCAACTTCGGGCTCTACTTCACCGCCCGCACCGTGGCGGTGCTGGGCGACACCATGATCCCGGTCGCGACGACCGTGGCGATGCTCGCGCTCGGCTTCGGGGTGGGTGCCGTCGGCGTTGCGCTGGGCGCCTGGATGGGGGCGTTCGCCCTGTTCGTGGTGTTCGGCGGGGTGTTCGCCGACCGGTTCCGACCCCGGCCGCAGATGATCGCCGCGGACGCGCTGCGCTGCGCGATCCAGGCCGGCCTCGCGGTCTGCCTCTGGCTCGGCCACCCGCCGCTGTGGCTGCTGGTCGTCGGGTCGGTGCTCGGCGGGCTCGCCACCGCGATGTTCCAGCCGGGCCTGACCAGCCTGGTGCCCCAGGTCGCGGCCGACCCGCAGCAGGCCAACGGCGTGCTGCGGGTCAGCCAGGGCGTAGCCACGATGGCCGGCCCGGCGATCGCCGGCACCCTGGTCGCCGCGGTCTCCCCGGCCTCGGTCTTCGCGGCGACGGCGGCCACCTTCGTCGTCAGCGGGCTCTGCCTGGCGGCCCTGCGGCTGCCGCACGTCGAGCCCGACCGCACCGCCTCCACCCTGCAGAACCTGCGGGAGGGCTGGACGGCGTTCCGCTCCCGCTCCTGGCTGTGGTCGGTGATCCTGATCTGGTGGGTCCTCGGCGTCTCGGTCTGGGGCCCGATCACCCCGGTCGGCGCGGTCTCCATCGTCGACGCCCACGGCAAGGCCGCCTTCGGCTGGGCGGAGAGCTCCTTCGGCGTCGGCTGCGTGCTCGGCGGCCTGGTCGCGATCCGGCTGCGCCCGGCCCGTCCACTGTTCGGCGGGGCGGTGGCGATGCTGCTCTTCCCGCTGATGCCGCTGTCCGCCGCCCTGGTGCCGCCGGTGCCGCTGCTGATGCTCGGCTACCTGGCCAGCGGCATCGGGTGGGCGTTCTGGGGCGTCCAGTGGGCGACCTCCGTCCAGACCCAGATCCCGGAGGACAAGCTCAACCGGGTCGCCGCGTACGAGATCGCCGGATCCATCCTGGCCGTCCCGCTCGGCCAGGCGCTCGCCGGGCCGGTCAGCGACCTCGTCGGCGTGCACCGGCTGCTGTTCCTCGGGGCCGTGGTCGGCCTGGGCTGCGCCCTCGCCCTGCTCGCCGTCCGGCCCGTCCGCCGGCTGCCGCGGGCCGCCGGCTGAACCGGGCCGCCGGGATCCCCGCCACCCGCCAACTGCCGTGACGCTGCGGATCGGCGCACGGATCCGAGGACACCGGTATCTAAGCTGGCCCAGTGCGTCGGGTGGCCCGACCCGTTCGCCGCCCGGTGACTCCGGCGAGAGGTGGGACTGGCGGTATGACGACGGCCGTGGTGGTCGGCAGCGGGCCGAACGGGCTCGCCGCCGCGATTCGCCTCGCCCAGGAGGGCGTGCGGGTACGGGTGCTGGAGGCACGGGAGACCATCGGCGGCGGCACCCGGTCCGGTGAGCGGACGTTGCCGGGGCTGATCCACGACGACTGCTCCGCCTTCCACCCCACCGGCGTCGCCTCGCCGTTCCTGCGCTCGCTCGGCCTGGAGGAGTACGGGCTGCGGTGGCTCTGGGCCCAGGCGGAGCTGGCCCACCCCCTGGACTCGGGAGCGGCCGGGGTGTTGTGGCGCGACGTGGACCGGACGGCCGAGCACCTGCCGCCGGCGGACGGCAGGGCGTGGCGGCGCGTTTTCGGCCGGCTGTCGAGCCGCTTCGACCGGCTCGCGGACGACGTCCTCGGTCCCCTGCCGCACGTGCCCTCTTCGCCGCTCGCCCTGGCCGAGTTCGGCGTCCAGGCCCTGCTGCCCGCCCCGTGGACCGCCCGGAGGTGGAGCGGCGAGCAGGCCCGGGCGCTGTTCGGCGGGGCGGCGGCCCACGCGTTCAGCTCGCTGCGCACGCCGTTCGGCAGCGCCATCGGCCTGATGCTGATCGCCGTCGGCCACGCCCACGGGTGGCCCGTGGCGGAGGGCGGCTCGCGGGCGATCACCACCGCGATGGCGCGGCTGCTGGAGCGGCTCGGCGGCGCCGTCGAGACCGGAGTGGAGGTCGTCGACCTCGACCAGCTCGACCGGCCCGATCTCGTCCTGCTGGACACCGGCCCGCACGCCGCCGCCCGGATCCTGGGTGACCGGCTGCCGCGCCGGACCGCCCGGGCCTACCGCCGGTACCGGTACGGCCCCGCGGCCTTCAAGGTGGACCTGGCCGTCGAGGGCGGCATCCCGTGGACCAACGAGCACTGTCGGGCGGCGGGCACCGTCCATCTCGGCGGAACGTTCGAGGAGGTGGTCGCCGCCGAGGAGGCGACCTTCCGCGGAAGGATGCCCCGCCGGCCCTTCGTCCTGGTCGGTCAGCAGTACCTGGCCGACCCGTCCCGCTCGGCCGGGGACCTCCACCCGGTCTACGCGTACGCCCATGTCCCGCACGGCTACCGGGGCGACGCGACCGAGCCGGTCCTGGACCAGATCGAGCGGTTCGCCCCCGGCTTCCGGCCGCGGGTCCGAGCACGGTACGTCCGTACGGTGGCGCGGTTGCGAGCGGACAACGCCAATCAGGTCGGCGGCGACATCACCGGGGGAGCCAACACGGTGCGCCAGCTCGTCCTGCGCCCCCGCCCCGCCGTGGACCCGTACGCGACCGGGGTGCCCGGCGTGTACCTGTGCTCCGCCGCCACCCCGCCGGGCGCCGGAGTGCACGGGATGGCCGGCTTCCACGCGGCGGAGTCGGCCCTGAGGCACCTGGCGAAGCGGTGACGCCGACCGGGGCGAACGGAAGTCAGTCCGCGGACGCCGGGGCGGGTTCGGGGGTCGCGGTTCGGCGGGCGACGGCGGGGCCGAGGAGGAGTTGGCCGACGGCGGCGAGGAGGCCGATGCAGGCGCAGGTGAGCCAGAGGGCGGAGGAGCCGTGGTCGAGGAGCCAGGCGCCGGCGACGGGGGCCGGCAGGCCGCCGAGGGACCAGGCGAAGCCGTAGACGCCGCTGTAGCGGCCGCGGAGGTGGGGCGGGGCGAGGGCGACGGCGGTGGCCGCGCTGGCGCCGGTGAAGGCGATCTCGCCGAGCGACCAGATCACGGTGGTGGCGCTGTAGCCGAGGGGTGAGGCGGCCAGGGCGTTGAGGCCGAAGCCGAGGCCGACCAGCGCCCCGCCGATCAGGACCCCGGCGGTGTAGCCGAGGTTGACCGCCCAGAACAGCAGGCTGTAGGCGCGGGTGCGGTGCTGCTCCGGGTGCACGGCATCGCCCGCGTGCGCGAGAAGCCACGGCTGTGGGAACAGGCCGTCCTCATCGCCGACGCCTTGCGCGGTCCGGGCGGCCTGCTCGGCGACCTCCCCGGATGGGAGGAGCCCGAGCTGGTGCCCGTCCAACTCCCCTACCGCCGGAACGACCACTGGTTGGGCATGGAGTTCGCGGCGGGCACCGAGATCAAGGAGGACCGGGTGCTCTTCACGGCGCACTACGCTCCCGAGCCGATGCTGGGCGTCAACCGGCACTGCGGGCTCCTGCTCGACGAATGGACGGAAGTCGTCCCCGCACGGCAGGAGACCACCGGGATCGCGTTCCACTACAACGGCCCGGACGCGGAGCCGCCGCAGGCCATGCTTCTCGTCACCCCACCGCAGCAGACGGGCAACTGGAGCGCCGACGACCTGCTCGATGCCGTTGGCGAAACCCTCGACCTGGCCAAGATCCGCGCCGTCGAGCCCGCGCACCTGGATACCACCCCCTACGCACAACTCCTGCCCGCGACGGTGATGTCGGCGACCCGGCGGCCGATCACCATCAGCACTGATCTCGCAACCGCCAACCTGCGAGGAAAAGCCGATGCCTGAGCCAACCCGTATCGAGAACCTCCGTGCCGCGCTCGACCAGCGGCTGTTCCCCACCGTCGGACTCTGGAACCGTCTGGCCAGCGTCATCGACGGCAAACCGGTCCGGCCGCACACGAGTCTGCTCAGGGAGGGCATCGACGCGGGAAATCCCTACTTCATCAACGAGGAGGAAGTGCCTCCGACAGGAACCACGCTCGCCCTCGCCTACAGTCGCACCCGCTGGTACGACGGCCGCGTTTCCGTCTGGCTTGGCGCCCAACGCGGCGTCGGCCGCGGTGAGGGCTCCAGCGGGCTGGTCTTCGACACCCTCGTCGACACCACTTACCCATGAGGCACCGACCGTGGTCGGCCGCACCCGGCGCGGTCGTGCCTGACGTGAGAGAGGCCGGAATCGGTGTGAGACTGAGCACGGAAGGGGTGATCCCCGTGTCGGATCCACCGCACGCGTCCGGCGGTCCCGACACCGTCGTCGACGAGATTCGGCTGGAAGAGCTGATCATCGAGGCGCAGACGGCCCTGCCGGTCGACCTGCCCGTCCTGGCGAACCGGTGCGCTGCGGCCCTCGGCCTGGACACCGCGCTGATCTACCTCGTCGACCTGCAACAACGGCTGCTCGTCCCACTCGACGAGGCCTTGGAGCCGCTGCCGGTGGACCGCTCGCCGGCCGGCTGGGCGTACCGCAGGGTCTCCCCGCAGGTGGCAGCCGACGACGGCGGCGTGATCGTCTGGATGCCGCTGGTCGACGGTGCGGAGCGGCTGGGCGTGCTGCAGGTGCGGACTGCCGCGCTCGACGGGGTGCGGATGCGCCGCAGCCGGATGCTGGCCCATCTGGTCGCCATGCTGATCACCTCCAAACGCACCTACAGCGACTGGCTCGCCTCCCTCGCCCGCACTACGACCATGGGGTTGCCCGCCGAGATGCTGCGGGCCTTCCTGCCTCCCCACACCGTCGGCAGCACCAGGTGCGTCTCGACCGCGGTCCTGGAACCGGCCTACGACGTCGCCGGCGACGCCTTCGACCACTCGGTGGTCAAGAACGTGCTGCACACCATGATCCTCGACTCCATGGGTCACGATCTGACCGCCGGCCTGACCACGTCGGTCGCCATGGCAGCGGCGCGCAACGCCCGCCGCGCCGGCGGCGCCCCGGCCGATGTCGTCGGCTCCGTCGACCAGGCGCTCGCCCGGTGGCTGCCCGACCATTTCTGCACCGGCGTGCTGTGCCGGCTCGACGCGGAGACCGGGGTGCTGCACTGGGTCAACTGCGGTCACCCACCGCCGCTGCTGATCCGTGCCGAGCGGGTGCTCCACGGAGCGCTGGACAGCCCCCCGCAGCCCCCGATCGGCTTGGCCGGCCAACTCGTTCCGGGAGCCCGGCAGGTCCACGAGACGAGACTGGAACCGGGCGACCGCGTCCTGCTGTACACCGACGGCGTCGTGGAGGCACGCGACACGGACGGTGAGGAGTTCGGCCTCGACCAGTTCGCCGACTTCATCATCCGCTCCTCGGCCGCCGGCCAGCGCCCGGCCGAGGTGCTGCGGCTGCTCATCCACGCCATCCTCGACCACCAGCGCAACCACCTGCGGGACGACGCGACCATCCTGCTCTTCGAATGGCGCCCGCAGCGCCCGTGACGTGCTATCCGTCGGTGCGTGGCGCGGCCGTCGACGCGGCGGGCCGGGGGGCTCAGGGGACGATCTTCACCGACTCGGCCCGTGGGTGGTGGAGCCGGTGGAGGCCGACGTAGGCGGGGCTGCGGGCGAGGAGTTCCTCGTGGGTGCCACGGGCGGCGAGCAGGCCTTGTTCGAGCAGGACGATCTGGTCGGCGTCGCGGACCGTGAGCAGGTTGTGCGAGATGATGATCGTCGTGCGGCCGGCCATCAGCACACGCATCGGGCCCATGATCCGCCGGGCCGACTCGGCGTCCAGGCCAGTGGTGGGTTCGTCCAGGACGAGGACGGGCGCGTCCCGGATCATCGCACGGGCGATCGCCAGACGCTGGCGCTGGCCGCCGGAGAGAAGCCGTCCGCGCTGGCCGACCACGGTGTCGTAGCCGTCGGGCAGCAGGCTGACGAACCCGTGGGCGTCCGCCGCCCTGGCGGCCGCCAGGATCTCGGCCTCGGTCGCCTCCGGGCGCCCGTACGCGATGTTGTCCCGGACGGTGCCGTGGAAGACCAGGGTCTCCTGCAGGACCACGGCGATGTTCTCGCGCAGCTCGGTGAGCGACAGCTCGCGCAGATCGACACCGTCGAGCCGGACCGCGCCGGCGGTCGGGTCGTAGAAGCGGAGCAGCAGCTTGGCGATGGTGGACTTCCCCGCGCCGCTGGCACCGACCAGGGCCAGCGTCTTTCCCGGCGCCACCCTGAAGGACACGCCGGACAGCGCGGGCGTTGCCGCCTCCGGATAGCTGAAGGTCACGTCGTCGAACTCGATCCCGCCGTGGGCCCGGCCGATCGCCCGCGGGGCAGGGGGTTCGCCGACCTGCGGGCGCTGGTCGAGCAGTTCGATGATCCGCTCGGCTGCGGCGGAGGCGCCGTAGAAGGTGTTGCCGAGCCCGGACATGCCCCGGATCGGGCCGTAGAGCCGGCTGAGCAGGGCGAGGAAGACCATCAGGCCGCCGAGGGTGAGCCGGCCACGGACCAGCTCCCAGGTCCCGAGGCCCATCACCGCCAGGCCGCCGAGCAGCTCGATGAACTCGACCGTCGGTCCGTAGAGCGCTCCGATCCGGGTCGAGGCCATCGCGGCGTGGTACCGGCCGATGCTCTCGCGCTGGAACCTGGCGTGCTCCCAGTCCTGGCGGTTGTACGCCTGGACGAGGGCGATGTTGCCGAGCGCCTCCTCGGTGACCGCGCTGATCGAACCGCCGCGCCGGCGGCGTTCGCGCGAGGCCGCCCGGATCAGCTTGGCGAAGCGGCGGGCGGTGAGGAAGAAGAGCGGCGCGGCGACCAGTGCGGTCAGTGTCAGGTCCCAGCGCAGCGCCAGCAGGAGGCCGACGTAGATGCCCAGCCGCGCCACCTGGCCGATCGCGCTGACGATTCCGGAGAGCAGGAAGGTCTCGACCGCGTCGACGTCGCCGGTCACCCGGGACAGCACGTCGCCGAGCTGCCGCCGCTCGAAGAAGCCCAGTGATAGGCCCTGGACGTGCCGGAACACGTCCGATCGGAGGATGAGCAGGAAGCGCTCGCTGACCCAGGTGGAGGTCACCCGGCGGGCGAAGCCCAGCGTTCCGGAGAGCAGGGCCAGCCCGGCGTAGGCGAGGGCGACCGGCAGGAACAGGCTCAGCCTGTGCGGGATGAGCATGTCGTCGATCACGATCTTGAACAGCCAGATCTCCGCCGCCTCGATCGCCGGGCCCACCGCGACCAGGAGCAGCAGCACCACCAGCCAGTGGCGGCCGCCCTTGGTGTAGGGCCAGAAGCGCCGGAAGACCTCCCGGAGCGGGACCGGCGGTGCGGCGGCGACCAGGGCGTCGGAACTCTCGACGACGAGTAGCCCTCGCAGAGCCTCTCGAAGGGTCCGCTTTCGCGTCATCTCACGGTCTTCCCGCGTGCTGCCCGGCACCGGTCACCCCGCTGAACCCCGCCCCGAGCCCGGAACCCGCCGGGTGGCGCGGGTCGGACGGACCGGGCGGGGCGGCAACAGGCCGGGCA
This sequence comes from Kitasatospora sp. NPDC053057, assembly GCF_044546945.1. NCBI lineage: Bacteria > Bacillati > Actinomycetota > Actinomycetes > Kitasatosporales > Streptomycetaceae > Kitasatospora > Kitasatospora sp. NPDC053057. Next base: position 89,628 of record NZ_JBITZP010000011.1, read on the forward strand.
CGAAGCATGCCCGGCCTGCTGCCGCAACGGATTGGAAGCGTCCGGCTACCGCTGACGTCAGTAGCCGAAGTCGCCGTAGCCGCCGTAGCCGCCGCGGTCGCCGTGGTCTCCATAGTCGCCGCGGTCGCCGCGGTCGCCGCGGTCGCCGAAGTCGCCGCGGTCTCCTTCGTCGAAGCCGCGCTCACCGAAGTCGCCGCCGTGGTCCTCATCACGGCTGAACTTGCCGAGGTCACGGAGGTTTTCGAGGAGTCCCATGATCAAACCTTCCTACGATTCCCCCTCAGACCATCCTCGATCCGAGCGCATGGATCAGCAAGCACAATCCGCGAAAAATTGAAGATTAAAAAAATAGGAATGATATCGCAATTGATGGCCAGTCAAGTGATTTTTTTGGCAAAAAGAATGTCAAGTCTTTGGTGAACTCAAACCAAGGTGCCGGACCGTGACCGACTGTTCGCGCCGTGCGGTCGTCGCGTGACGGGGCATTGCGCTTCTTCAGCTCCAACAGCCCGGAACAGCAGGCAGGTTCGATGAACCCGCCGCTGGCCGGCGGCGGGTGCGAATCTTCGCCGGGGTCGCTGCGATGGATTTCAGGAAACCGCGAGAGGGCCCGTGCCACGCGGATTGCGCGGGCACGGGCCCTCTCGGGTCATCCCAGTGGTCCCTGTCCGGCCCCCGGGGTGAGGGGGAGGATGGTCAAGGTCTCGGGTGTGGTACTTGGCCGAGGGGTCGGCTTAGTACCAGTGGTGGTTCTGCCAGAAGGCCCAGGCGGCGTTCGGGCTGCCGTAGCGGGAGTTCATGTAGTCCAGCGCCCACTTGATCTGGGTGGCCGGGTTGGTCTTCCAGTCGGCGCCGGCGGAGGCCATCTTGGAGGCCGGCAGCGCCTGGCCCAGGCCGTAGGAGCCCGAGCTCGGGTTGGTCGCGGTCACGCTCCAGCCGGACTCGTGGGAGATGATCTGGCTGAACGAGGCCAGCTGGTTCGCCGGGACGATCTGGGCGGCGATGGCCTGCGGGGAGGCGTCCGCAGCCGAGGCCACGGTGGGGACCACGGCGGCACCCAGGGCGGTCAGACCGGCGGCGCCGGCAAAAATCGCGGCAGAGGTACGCATACGCAGCTTGAAAGTGGGCATGTAGAGCAAGACCTCAATCGGGTTGGGCCGAGTCACACCCCGTCCTGGACCGTGGCCGGACAGGGGCCATGACGGTCGCGGGGCGTGACTTGGCAGTAAAGCCGTTCACCGGCGGGACAGGTGCCGGTGTGGCGATGCAGCAATTGAGCCAGGTGGGATCGGTTGTCGACAAGACCCCCCTTGCTACGATCCGCTGTCGTATTCGGGGGGCGGCCGGCATTGATTCGCGGGCCGGGTTGTGCGGTCGGGCACCGTGCTGAGCTGGGCAAATGTCGCGATCGGGGGTCGCGGACGGCGCTTGGAGCCGCCACTATCGCCCGTCGTGGACCCTTTCAGGTGTGAGCGGGCTCACGGTTTATGGCATGGTTTGCCCGATTTGTTCGTTACTGACCGGATCGTCACCCGTGCTCTGAGTGCAGGCGATCTTCCCGGGCTGAGGCCCGCGTCACACTCGGATGCGCACCCCCGCCGCGCGGCCTCCTCCGTCTCGGCCACCCGGACGTTGCTGTGCACCGCCGGCTGCATCCCCACGTACCGGTCGGCGTCGCGGAGGGCCGGGCGAGCCGACGGTGCATCGCCGTCCTATCGTGTTCGAAGGGGCAAGCATGCCGAGGAGCTGCCATGGCTACGGCGAAATGGTTCTTCGAGCCGGGTCACACTGCGGCGGAGTTCAGCGCCAGGCACATGATGGTCACCTACGTACGCGGACAGTTCAAGAACGTCCACGGCTTCCTGGTGATCGACCCGGACGACCCGGAGAAGGCCCAGGTGGAGGCGACGATCGACGCGACGCAGGTGTACACCGGGCAGCCCGACCGTGACGCCCACCTGCGCAGCGCCGACTTCTTCGATGTCGAGCGCTATCCGACGTGGACGTTCACCGGGTCCCGCATCCGGCAGGTGAGCGCGAACGACTTCGAGGTGACGGGCGACCTCACCATTCGCGGAGTGGCACGCTCCGTGACGTTCGATGTGACGTATCTGGGACAGTGGGACACCCCCTGGTGGGAGGACGGCCAGGATCTGGGACCAAGGCGCCGGGCCGGATTCGTCGCCAGATCACGCATCAACCGCCATGACTTCGGCGTGAGTTGGAACGACGTGGTCGACCGAGGCGGTGTCGTCGTGGGCGACATGGTCGACGTCACGGTCGATGTCGAGGCAGTCCTGGAGCCCACAGCGACGGCAGGCTGACGGCGGTCTGACGACCGCCACGTGCAGCCGCCCGGTGAGCACGCCGCAGGCCGTCCGTTCGCCGACCGGCACGGGAACCGCACAGGGGAGAACCCTGGGCGCGTTCTCAGGGAGGCGCGCGCCCAGGGTCTCGGGGGGAGGGTCAGCCGTCGGAGCCGGCCGGGGTCGAGGTGCTGGTGATACCCAGAGTCTTGTCGGCCGCCTGGGCGAACTCGTTGGTGAAGGTCTTGCCCAGGTCCACCGAGTCCACGTTCTTCACACCGACCAGCTTCTCGGTCGCCAGGGCGTTCTTCGGGCCGTCGGCCGGCATGATGCCGTCCGGGAGGAACTGGCCCTTGTCCTGGGTCAGCGCGGTGATGTAGTCGTCCTTGGTCACCGCGCCGTTGGAGGTGAAGGCGGGCGGCAGCGCGTTGGCGATGTCGGCGGCGGAGTGGGTGTTGATCCACTGCATGGTGGCGACCAGAGCGGTGACCACCTTCTGGGCCGCGTCCTTGTGGGAGTTGACCCAGTCGGTCTGGGCAAGGACGCTCGCGGACGGCCAGAGGCCGCCCACGGCCGCCTTGGCACCGTCGGTCGTGGCCAGGTCGACCGCCGAGTAGCCGATGCCTCTCTTCTGAATGGCCGTCACCGTGGGCTGCGTGGTCATCACACAGGCCGCCTTGCCGTTCTGCAACGCGGCGATCGCCGTCGCTCCGGCGCCGACGCCGATCCGGTGGTACTGGTCGGTGCTGAGCTTGTTCTGGGCCGCGATGAACTCGGTGAGGGTGTCGGTGCCCGAGCCCAGGTCGGTGACACCGAGGGTCTTGCCCGCGAAGTCGGCCGGCGAGTGGACACCACTGTTGTTGGCGCACATCTCTCTCTCACCTGGCGCGCCGGACAACTGCACGATGTCCTCGACCGCCTTGCCCTTCGCCGCGAAGTCGATGGTGTGGATGTACCAGGCACCCGCCATGTCGACCTGGCCGGAGGCCATCGCGTCCTCGGCGCCGACCGCGTCGGACTCGGTGCTGAGCACCACGTTGACGCCGTACTTCTGGTAGAAGCCGAGTTGCTGGGCGAGTTGGAAGGGCAGGTAGATCTGCTTGTCGATACCGCCGACCATGATCTTCACGGTCTGGGTGCCGCCGGCGTCCGAGCTGTTCCTGGAGCCGCTGGAGGAGCAGGCGGTGAGGGTGAGGCCGAGGGCGAGGGCGCCGACGACGGTGCCGGTGAGAGTCCGCTTGAACATGGCTGTCCCTTCGGGGAGGTAGTGCGTGGGGGATTACTCGGGGTGGCGAGCTGTGCGGACTAGATGACCGCGCTCTCGGACGGAGACGGCGGACGCCACGAGAGCAGCCGTCGCTCCAGCTTGGTGATCAGCCACTCGGCGATCAGGACGATGACCGCGATGACGGCCATCGTGGCGAACACGCCGTTGGGGTCGAACTGGTTCTGAGCGGTCTTGATGACGAGGCCGAGGCCGGCCTGCGCACCGAGCACCTCGCCGACCAGCGCACCGACGATGGCGAACCCGAAGGCGGTGTGCAGGCTGGCGGTGATCCAGGTGAGCGCCGAGGGCAGCACCACGTGGCGCACGATCTGCAGCGGCGAGGCGCCCAGCACCCGGGCGTTGTTGAGGATGTTCCGGTCGACCTCCCGGACACCCTGGAAGGCGTTGAAGAAGACCACGAAGAACACCAGCACCGCCGCGAGCAGGACCTTCGGCGTCTCACCGAGGCCGAACGCGACCAAGAAGATCGATCCGAGCACGATGCGCGGAACCGCGTTCACGATCTTGATGTACGGGCTCAACACGTCGGAGAGGAACCGGTTCTGACCGAGCAGGACACCAAGGATGACTCCCGCGACCGTGCCGACCGCGAATCCGAAGACCGCCTCCCGGAGCGTGGTCCCGATCTGCATCCAGTACGAGCCGAACTCGGTGGCCTGCTCTCCCTCGGTGAAGTAGTCGACCAGGCGCTGGGCGATGCCGCTGGGCTGCCCGTAGAAGAACGGGTCGAGCCACTTCCAGGTGGTGACCAGCTGCCAGCCGCCGATCACGAAGACGGCCAGGCCCAACTGGGCCGTCAGGACCAGCAGCTTGCGCTTGCGAACCGCGCGCTTCCCGGCACTCGCGGCAGTGGCGTCCCTGGCCGGGCTCTTGGTCCCGGTCGGAACAGTGGAGGAGACGTTGCTCATGACTTCTTCTCTCCCGTCGTGTCGGCGTAGGCGCGCTCGACCTCCTCGCGGAGCGAGGCCCAGATCTGGTGGTGGAGTTCGAGGAACCGGGGCTGGAAACGGATGTCCTGCACCGCGCCGCGCGGACGCGGCAGGTCGATGTCGTAGACCGCCTTGATCGAGCCCGGGCGGGAGGTCATCACCACCACCCGGTCGGCGAGGGCCACGGCCTCCTCCAGGTCGTGGGTGATGAAGATGACCGAAGGACGCAGCTGCTCCCACAGGCCCAGCAGCTCGTTCTGCATGATCGCTTTGGTCTGGACGTCCAGGGCGCCGAACGGCTCGTCCATCAGCAGGATCTTCGGCTCGTTGATCAGCGCGGCCGCCATCGCGACACGCTTGCGCATACCGCCGGAGAGCTGGTGCGGGTGGTGGTCCTCGAACCCGGCGAGGCCGACCCGGCGCAGCCAGTCCCGGGCGGCGGCGTTGGCCTTGGCCTTCCCCGCGCCCTTGAACATCGGGCCCATCGCCACGTTGCCCAGCACGGTCTTCCAGGGGAGCAGTGCGTCCGCCTGGAACATGAAGCTGATGCCGTCCGTGATGCCGTCGACCACCTGGCCGCCGACCGAAACCGTGCCCTCGCTCGGGCGGTCCAGGCCGGACACCATGCTCAGGGTGGTCGACTTGCCGCAGCCGGTCGGTCCGACGACCGCGCAGAACTGACCCGGCTCGACGGTGAAGCTCACATCCCGGGTCGCCGTGAAAGCCTCACCGCTCGGGGTCAGGAACCGCTTCGTCACACCCGAGATCTCGATCCGGGCATCGGTTGGTCCTGCGGCCGGGCTCGTCGCGACGTCGTTTCGTGAAGCCATCGAATCCGCCTCCTTGGTCTCCTCTGCCACCCCTTCCGTGTTTCCGGGGTGTTGCGTGGTGCCGAGAAGATATGACCGCCATGCGGGGCGGCGGGAGTCTTGCGAACATTGCGCGGCTTCATGACATTGCGGCGAGTTCTGCTCGTTCTGCGCACGGGCGCGGGGCTGGGCAAACGACGTTTCACCAGGCACACTCGCCTACACGCTCGCCGAGCCGGAAGAGCACGGCGAAGGAGGCGTGAGCGGTACGGAGGTGGCCGGATGGCCCGAAGACGTGGCCAGGGCAGGAAGCTCTCGGCCCGCATCCTGGTCAGCCAGCTGCTCATCCTGGCCATCACCAGCGCCATCGGCTTCGTCATGCTCACCTACGCGCAGCGTGACGAGCTCGACCACGAGTACCAGCAGCGCGCGCTCGACATCGCCCGGACCGCCGCCGGTGACCCCCAGATCGTCCAGGCCATGGCCGACGGAACCGGCGGGGACGTCGTCCAGACGGTCGCCAGCCGGATCGAGAAGGCCTCCGGGGCGACCTATGTGGTGGTCATCGGCCTGAACCACATCCGGCACTCCCACCCGTTCCCGGATCTCATCGGCAAGGCCGTGGAGGAGCCGATCGCCGTCCTCGACGGCCGCACCCACACCGGTATGGACAACGGTGCGACCGGTCGCTCCGCCAACGCCAGGGTCCCGCTGCGCGGCTCCGCCGGCGAGGTGATCGGCGAGGTGTCCGTCGGCATCGCCGAGAAGCAGGCGGTCGGCCAGCTCATCCGGGAACTCCCCACCTTCGGCCTCTTCGCGGCGGCCGCCCTTGCCGTCGGCTCGATCGCCTCGTACGTCCTGGCCCGGCGGCTCAAACGGACCACCTTCGGACTGGAGCTGGAGGAGATCGCCGGACTGCTCCAGGACCGCGAGGCGATGCTGCACGGCATCAAGGAGGGCGTGATCGCCTTCGACCCGCAGGGCAGGATCAGCGTGGTCAACGACGAGGCCCGCCAGCTGTTCGGCCTCGGCACCGCCCTGGGCTCGCGGCTCGACGAGATCCTCCCCGACGGCCGGCTGCGCCGGGCGCTGGACGGCAGTCTGGAGGGCGTCGACCTGACCGTGCTGACCGACAGCCACTGCCTGGCCGTCAACCGGATGCCGGTCGTGTTGCACGGCCGCGAACTCGGCGCGGTCGTCACCGTCCGCGACCGAACCGAGCTGGTCGGCCTGCTGCGCGAGCTGGACTCCGTCCGCGGCCTCACCGATGCGCTCCGTGCCCAGCAGCACGAGTTCGCCAACCGGATGCACACCCTCGCCGGCCTGCTCGAACTCGGCGACCACGAGGCCGCGCTGGAGTACGCCGTCGAGCTCAGCCACAGCGAACCCGCTCGGACCGAGGCCGTCCGGGACCGGATCGCCAACCCCTTCATGGTCGGACTGATCGTCGCCAAGACCGCCGTCGCCGCCGAGCGCGGGGTACGGATCACCCTGAGCGAGGACTCCCGGCTCACCGAGCAGCCCGGCCACCTCAAGCGGCTGCTCACCATCGTCGGCAACCTGCTGGACAATGCGGTGGAGGCGGTCGGCAACGGCGGCGAGGTCAGCCTCTCGCTGGTCGAGGAGAAACACGCGATCACCCTCCGGGTCGCCGACAACGGTCCCGGCATCCCGTCCGGCGCCGCCGATTCGATCTTCGAGGATGGCTGGTCCACCAGCCCCGACCGGGGCACCGCCCGGCGCGGCCTCGGACTGGCCCTGGTCCACCGGCTGGTGCAGCAGCACGGTGGCACCATCACCGTCAGTCAAGGGCCGGGCGCGGTGTTCACGGTCGTCCTGCCCCTGCCGGACAACGACCCGGCACCCCTCGGCGCGGTGTTCACGGTCGCGCCCGCAGTACTGGAAGGTGCGCTGTGATCAGGACACTGGTGGTCGACGACGACTTCCGGGTGAGCGCCATCCACTCCGCCTACGTGGGCCGGGTGGACGGCTTCGAGGTGGTCGGCCAGGCCGGCTCGATGGCGGCCGCCATGGACGCCTTCCGGGAGTTGCGCCCCGATCTGCTACTGCTCGACCTCTACCTGCCCGACGGTAGCGGCCTCGACCTGCTGCGCCGGCTGGTGGCCGAGGAGGCCGAGCCGAGGCCCGACGCCCTGATGATCACCGCGGCCAGCGACGTCGCCTCGGTCCGCTGCGCGATGCAGCTCGGCGCCACCGGCTACCTGGTCAAGCCGTTCGGCTTCGCCGCCCTGGAGGAGCGCCTCGGCGCCTACCGGGAACTGCGCGACCGGGTGGACGCCCTCGACCCCGACGCGGACACGGCCCAGGCCGAGGTCGACGCGCTGTTCAGTGCCGTCCGCCCCAGCACGCGGCCCACCGTGTCCGCCAAGGGGCACTCGGCGCCCACGCTCGCACTGATCCTGGCCGCACTGCGCGGCGCCCGCTGCGACCTCTCCGCAGCCCAGGTCGGCCAGCAGACCGGGGTGTCCCGCGCCACCGCGCAGCGCTACCTCTCGTACCTGGTACGGGAGGGGCTGGTCCGGCTGGAGCTCAAGTACGGCACCACCGGCCGCCCGGAGCACCGCTACCGGACGACCTGACAGATCATCCGGACGTCCGTGCGGGACGGGTTCGCCGCGGCCTTGTCATGGCTCTCCAGGCGGGGCGGGCGGAGCAGGGCGGGAACGGCACGGTCGGCGCCCTCACCGCGCCACCGGCTCCAGGGCACCAACCTGCCCGGCGGTCTGGTCGGCCCTCCAACCGCTCAGGGCATGCGCATCTCCGGGCGGGGTGGCAGCGTGGAGGTGAGACCCGGATGCGCCGGGACGGCCTGCATGCACAAAGTGGACAGCCACGCCACTGGGGGCACGGAACCCGGCGGACCGGGGGAACACCGGTCCGCCAGGGGGCGGCTGCGCTCGCGGCGGTGGGCACGCAGTGTCGCCGGGCAGGTGTTCCTGTGGTTGCTGGTCGTCGTGGTGCTGCTGGTCGGTGCCGGACTGACGGCGCTCATCCTGCAGGCCCGCGGCTACGCCACGAGTGATGCCGTGCACCGCACGCGCGCCGCGGCCGTCACCATGGCGCAGGTCCCCACGGTGGTGGACGCTCTGGACAGCGCCGACCCGACCGCGGTGCTGCAGCCGCTGGCCCTGGACGTCATGAAGAAGGGCGGCTTCGACTACGTCGTGCTCGCCGGCCCCGACGGGACGCGCTACGCCCAGACCGCCCAGCCCGACCTGATCGGGAAGCACCTCGTCGGCCCGTACCAGCAGGCCCTCAAGGGGCCGATCACCATCAGCTTCACCGTGCCCATCGGACGGGTCGTGGAAAGCAGCGCGCCGGTCACCAGGCCGGACGGCTCGGTCGCCGGCCTGGTCCAGGTCGGCTACACCGTCGCGCACGCGGGCAGTGCGGTGAGCCGGCAGTTGCCGGTCCTGATCGGCGGCACGGTCGCCGCGCTCGCCGTGGGCACCGGCGGGGCAGTGCTGGTGCGGCGGCGGCTGCGCCGCCAGACCCACGGCCTGGGCCCGGCCGAGATGACACGGATGTACGAGCACCACGACGCGGTGCTGCACGCGGTGCGCGAGGGCGTGCTGATCCTCGGCGGGGACGGGCGGGTGCTGCTGGCGAACGACGAGGCCCGGCGGCTGCTGGAGCTGCCGCCCGAGGTGGAGGGGCGGCCGGTCACCGAGCTCGGGCTCGATCCGGGGCTGGCCGAGCTGCTGGCGTCCGGGCGGGCCGCCACCGACGAGGTGCATCCGGCCGAGGACCGGCTGCTCGTCGTCAACAACCGCCCCACGGCGCCGTTCGGCGGCGGGCCCGGTAGCGTCGCGACGATCCGGGACACCACCGAGCTGCGGGCGCTGGCCGGGCAGGCCGAGGCGGCCCGGGCCCGGCTGAAGCTGCTCTACGACGCCGGGCTGCGGGTCGGCACCACCCTGGACATCGTGCGGACCGCCCAGGAGCTGGCGGATGTGGCGGTTCCCCGGTTCGCGGACTTCGCCACCGTCGAGCTGGCCGAGGCGGTGCTGCGCGGTGACGAGCCGCTCCCCGGCACGGGCATCGCGGGAGGCCCGCGGATCCGCCGGGTGGCCGCCGGCGGCGTCCGCGAGGACTGGCCGTTCTACCCGGTGGGCTCACAGATCAGCCCGCTGCCCGGCACACCGGAAGAGACCGCCCTCGGGAGCGGGCGTGCCACGCTGGTGGCCGACCTGCGTCAGGCACACGCCTGGCGGGCACGCGACCCGCAGACCGCCGACCGGATCCTCGCGTACGGCGTCCACTCGCTGATCTCCACGCCGGTGAAAGCGCGCGGCCTGGCCCTGGGCACGGTCAGCTTCTGGCGGGCGGGGCGCTCGGAGCCGTTCGGGCCGGAGGACGTCACATTCGCCGAGGAACTGATCGCCCGCGCGGTGATCTGCGTCGACAACGCCCGCCGTTACACCCGCGAACGCCGGATGGCCGAGACACTGCAGCGCAGCCTGCTGCCCCGGGGACTGCCCGAGCAGAGCGCCCTGGAGGTGGCCTACCGCTACCTGCCGGCACTGAGCAGGGTCGGCGGGGACTGGTTCGACGTCATCCCGCTGCCCGGCTTGCGCGTGGCACTGGTCGTCGGCGACGTCGTCGGCCACGGCCTGCACGCCGCGGCCACCATGGGCCGACTGCGCACCGCCGTCCTCAACTTCGCCGCCCTCGACCTGTCCCCGGACGAGTTGCTCGCCCGCCTCGACGAACTGGTCGCCCGGCTCGACCAGGACGAGGCGGGGGCGGGAGAAGGCGACATCGAGGGCCAGGACGAAGGCGAGGGCGAGCGGGCGGTCACGGGCGCCACCTGCCTGTACGCGATCTACGACCCGGTCTCCGGACACTGCAGCATGGCGCGGGCGGGTCACCCACCGCCCGCCCTGGTACACACCGACGGCAGCGTGGAGTTCGTCGACCTGCCCGCCGGGCCACCACTCGGCGTGGGCGGCCTGCCCTTCGAAACCACCGAACTCCAGCTGGCACCCGGCGCCGTCCTGGTGCTCTACACCGACGGACTCGTCACCAGCCGCGACCGCGACCTGGAGAACGGACTCGCCGGGCTGCACCGTTCCCTGGCGGACGCCCAGACGGACGCCTCCCCGGAGGAGATCTGCCGGGCCGTGTTCGACGCGCTGGCCCCGCCGCGTCCGAGCGACGACATCGCACTCCTCGTCGCACGCACGCAACTGCTCGCGCCCGATCAAGTGGCCACCTGGGACGTACCCGACGACTTCGCCGCCGTCTCCCGCATCCGCAACGCGTGCAACGACCAGCTCACCGCCTGGGACCTGGAGGAACTGACCTTCACCACCGAGCTGATCCTCAGCGAACTGATCACCAACGCCATCCGCTACGGCACCGAGCCCATCCGCGTCCGCATGCTGCGCGACACCACCCTGGTCTGCGAGGTCTCCGACGCCAGCAGCACCGCCCCCCACCTGCGCTACGCGGACACCACGGACGAGGGCGGCCGGGGCCTGTTCCTGGTGGCCCAGCTGGCCGAGCGGTGGGGGACCAGGTACACGGCACGCGGCAAGGTCATCTGGTCCGAGCAACCACTGACCGCACCCGAGTTCCAGTTCGAGGCGATGCTGCTGTGACCGGGGCACCGGGAGGCCGGTCCTGGCAGGCGAGGGCGACGTATTCGGCAGGGACGAATCCTGCTCGCGGCGCCGCCCGTATGGCGTCGAGCAGCCGCTCGTCGCGGACCCCGGCCAGCAGGACGGCCTGGACGAGATCTCGGGGTGCGGGAGGAGCCTCTCCGGTCACGTCCGCTCTCCTCGCGTCGGCCGGAGGCCGAGCATGCCGTCCGGACCGAGATCGATGCGTGAGCCGAAGTCGCGGCTGACCCGGTCGAGAATCTCCCGTACCCACTGGGAGTCGTTGTGTGATGCGGGCGTAAGGCGCATCTGTCGAGCCTGCACGGGCGCCATGCACGCGCCGACCAGCTCTCCGGTGTCCGGCTCGACCGAGGCGAAGTACAGCAGGCGCAAGTCGTCCCGGTACTCCTCGTAGCCGGAGATGCCCTCGTAGTCGTCGATGAAGTCCCCGCAGCCGTAGAGGATGAGCTTCCCGCGGTAGACCTCGACGGGACGGGGATGGTGCGAGGAGTGCCCGTGCACCACGTCGACGCCTGCGTCGATCAGCGCATGCGCGAAGCGGATCTGGGCGTGGGAGACGTGGTAGCCCCAGTTGGACCCCCAGTGGATCGATACGACCACGATGTCGCCCGGTTGCTTCACCCGCCGTACTCGGTCGGCGACCTCGGCGGCGTCCGCGTCCGAGGTTTCCGATACGAGGGCGAGGCCGGCGTGGTTGCTGGCCGCGGCCCACGTCGGCGGAATCCCGCTGGACGCTGTCCCGAAGGCGAAGATCAGGACCCGCCTGCCGCCGTCGACCGGGACGATCGCGGGCCGCCGTGCCGCGCCCGCGTCCCGTCCCGCCCCCACCGCCCGCAGTCCCGCGTGCGCCAGGGTTCCGAGCGTCTCTTCGAGCCCGAGGCGCCCGAAGTCCAGTGCATGGTTGTTGGCCAGCACACAGGCGTCGGGCCGGGCCGCGGCCAGGCAGGGGAGATTGGCAGGAGCCATCCGGTAGTGCACCTGCTTACGTGGTGCGAAGTCGTCGCTCCGGGTCACGCTCGTCTCCAGATTCACCACCCGGACGTGGGGCGCGGCATCGTCGAGGAGCCGCAGGGTCTCCCCCCAGGGCCAGGAGAAGTCGACCGGACGAGGAATCGGGCCGTTCACCGCCTCCGCCGACTCGACGTAGGTCAGTGCGTCCCCGACGCACGGCTCCCGCAGGGTCGGATCGCCCGGGTGGGGGAGGATCTGGTCGACACCCCGCCCGAGCATCACGTCGCCGCAGAGAAACAACCTCACCGGATCGGTGCCCATGCTTCAACGCTAGGCACAAACCGCCGACTCCGGGAGCCGGCCCGTGTGCCAGGACCGATCATTGTTGACATGAATGGGAAGAGTCGGTGATCGTTTCCCGGCTGTCCGCTTCGGCGACTTCGGCCGGCATGGACCGGGTGCACCCGCATTCCGGCCATCGGGCAGGGTAGACGGCTATCAACTCTCAGTCGCTTTCGGCGAGTTCCGATGCACCGGGCCCACAGACGCGGCCGCCGTCGGGACGGGTTGCCGCCGAAGGTGGAGATGCCGTTGGCCGGAAGCGCGTCCATCAGCGTGCCGTCCGCGTGTTCGCGTTCCCGGCCGAGCCCGGCGTCCCGCACACGATCGCCTGCCAAGCCACGTCACTGATCGGCGAGCCCCTGTTGCCGTGGCCGATGGGCCGCTGGAGTGATGTGCGGCGACATGGTCGTCAATGTGGTCGTGAATAGTTTGCGGAGCCATTTCCTGCACCGCATGATCGGCCGTGTTCGGTCTTTTTCGATCTCGGGCAGTCGGTGCGGTCTCCCGTGCACCCGCTTCCGGCCGGGCGCACGGGAGTCACGGTCCATGTCAGAGAGGGACGGCATGTCGCAACGCTTCGGCAGGACTCGCTGGAAGCGCTTCGCCGTCATCCTGCTGCCGTCTCTCGCGGCCACCGCGGCCCTCGTGGCCGGGGTGGCCCAGAACGCGCTCGCCGCGTCTTTCCTCATCTCCGGCGAGGAGTTCAAGCTCTCCGTCGAGGAGCTCCATGGCGAAGGCTTCAGCCTGTACGGCACAGTGGACTTCACCCGCGAGCACGACCCGGTGCCGGTCATGGTGACGGGGTTCGAGTCCGCCACGATCCACGGGCTCTGCCAGTCGGCCGTCTTCCCGATCCCGGTGCTCGGCACCTTCACGCTGCGGCTCACCGGTGACAAGCGAGCGGCCACCGCGAAGGGGTTCTTCATCGACGCGAAGCACTTGGCGGCCGACCAGTCGAGCGCCCATCACCTCGACATCGGGGTCGCCGCCGGAGCGCTCACCAAGGGCGAAATCAGCCAGGGCGATCGGGACTCGCGCTTCTTCAACCCCAACAGCCCGGCACAGCAGGCCAGTTCGATCAACCTGACCGACGTGCGGGTGACCGCGGTTGCGGTAGCGGCCGGCAGCTTCGATGTTCCCGGTCTGGGCGTTTCGCTGGTGCGCGGCCGGGACGAGTGCTTCTGACCTGCCGATCCGGTACCCCGATAGCCCGTCTCAATCCCACTGACCGCACAGGGAGTTGCCACGTGTGGAACAGAACCACGGCCCCGTGGTCCCAGCCGCGCGAGGCGATCGCCACAGCCCGACGGGAGTTCCGCGTCTGGCGCGGCACCCGCCCCTTCTGGGCCGGCCTGCTGACATTCAGCGGTGGCCTGCCGATCCTCTACTTCCCCTTCCCCTACGCCCACCTCAACCTGGGCGGTCTCGGCCTGGCGCTCTCCACCACTGCGGGCGCGGGCTCACTCCTCATCGGGTGCCTGCTGATCACGCTGGGTGTCACGCTCTGGCTCCAGCAGCAGGTGCGGATCTTCGCCGGCGTCACCGCGATCCTGCTCGCACTGCTCTCCGTGCCGGTCGCCAACTTCGGCGGCTTCTTCCTGGGCCTGCTGCCCGGGCTCATCGGCGGCTCGCTGGCCTGCGCCTGGGCACCACCGGACAACGGTGGCCTGGTGGAGCCGGAGATTCCGGAGTGAACCGCGAGAGGGCCCGTGCCACGCGGATTGCGCGGGCACGGGCCCTCTCGGGTCATCCCAGTGGTCCCTGTCCGGCCCCCGGGGTGAGGGGGAGGGAGGTCAAGGTCTCGGGTGTGGTGCTTGGCCGAGGGGTCGGCTTAGTACCAGTGGTGGGTCTGCCAGAAGGCCCAGGCGGCGTTCGGGCTGCCGTAGCGGGAGTTCATGTAGTCCAGCGTCCACTTGATCTGGGTGGCCGGGTTGGTCTTCCAGTCGGCGCCGGCGGAGGCCATCTTGGAGGCCGGCAGGGCCTGGCCCAGGCCGTAGGAGCCCGAGCTCGGGTTGGTCGCGGTCACGCTCCAGCCGGACTCGTGGGAGACGATCTGGCTGAACGAGGCCAGCTGGTCCGCCGGCACCATCTGGGCGGCGATCGCCTGCGGGGAGGCGTCCGCGGCGTTCGCGGTGGCGGGGACCACGGCGGCACCCAGGGCGGTCAGACCGGCGGCGCCGGCAAAAATCGCGGCAGAGGTACGCATACGCAGCTTGAAAGTGGGCATGTAGAGCAAGACCTCAATCGGGTTGGGCCGAGTCACCCCCGTTTTGGACCGTGGCCGGACAGGGGCCATGACGGTCGCGGGTGTGACTTGGCGGTAGGCCATTCACCGGCGGGACAGGTGCCGGGGTGGCATGCAGCAATTGAGCCAGGTGGGATCGGTTGTCGACAAGACCCCCTTGCTACGATCCGCTGTCGTATTCAGGGGTGAACCGGCGTTGATTCGCGGGGCGGGTCGTGCGGTCGGCGACGGTGCTGAGCTGGGCAAATGCCGCGGTCGCGGGTGACGGGTGGCGCCGGGAGCGACCACTATCGCCCGTCGTTGACGTCTTCAGGTGTGAGCGGGCTCACGGTTTATGTCGGGATTTGTCCCATTTATCCGCTACTGACCGAGTCGCCATCCGTGCTCTGAGTACAGACGATCTTCCTGGGGCTGAGACCGGCGTCACACGCGAACGCACGTCCGTACAGGACGAGGTGGACGCGTCGCCCCAGCCACAACGTCGCGGAGTCGATCGGGTCCAGGCCGTTACGAGGATGCACGCAACGGGCGCCGGCGGAGGGCGATCACGCGTCGCTCACGTCGTCGGCACGGCTGCGACGATTGACATGTCGACCGTTGCGGCGTGACAGCGCGGGTGATCGTGACGGCGACGTCATGCCCCGGCGTCGTACCGCAGTCGGGCCTGCTCGACCTCGTTGATGTGCTGCTCCGCCCATTCACGCACGGCCGCCAGCGGGCCGTCGAGGGTGAGGCCGAGCTCGGTGAGCCGGTACTCGACCCGGGGCGGCACCACGGGGTGGACCTCGCGGCTGACCAACCCGTCGCGTTCCAGGCTGCGCAGCGTCTGGGTCAGCATCTTCTCGCTGATGCCCTCGATCTCGTCCCGCAGCTCCCCGAAGCGTCTCGTGCCGCAGGCCAGCTGGCCCACGATGAGCGCGGTCCACTTGTCTGCGATGCGGTCCAGAGCGGCCCGCGAAGGGCACGGGGCGCTGTACACGTCCGCGGCGTGACCGTCGGGCAGAAGCACGGGCGCCCGACCGGGAGTTCCGGGACGCGGCCGGCGGCGAGAGAGTGAAGTCGACACCGCTGCAAGCTAACTGATGGGAAGTGAAGAGGCCAGAGCCCACTTCCAGGTCCGCGACTGACTTGCAAGTGCGTACTTCCCAACGGGTGGCCACGCTCCGAAAGTGAGTGGCGGACAAGACAACGCTCTCCCCGGAGGTCCTCATGACCCACCCCGCACCGCGCGCCCGGCTGAACGTCGGCAGCACCGCCGTCACGTTCCTGCCCGACGGCTACGGACGCATCAACCCCTCGGCCTTCCTCCCGGGCAGCGCCCCCGAGGGCTGGGCCACGCACGGCGCGCACCTCGACCTCGACGGCCGGTTCACCGTCAGCATCGGCTCGTTCCTGATCCGCACCGTTGACGCGCGCAACCTCCTCGTCGACCTCGGGCTGGGGCGCGTCGAGTTCACGGTTCCGGGAGTGGCCGACTTCCACGGCGGATCCCTCCTCGACTCGCTCGCCGACGAGGGCCTGACACCCGCCAACATCGACACCGTGGTCTACACGCACCTGCACCACGACCACGTCGGCTGGACCAGCCCGTTCGCTCCGGCCCCCGGCCTCGCCCCGGACCGGCCCGTCACCGAGCTGGTTTTCCCCCGCGCCCGGCACCTGACCACCGAGGCCGAGTGGAACCACTGGTCCGGCACCGCCGACCCCGCCGGCCCCGATCCACTGGCCGTCCAGGCGCCCCTCGCCGACCGGATCGGTTTCGTCGCCGACGGCGAGGAGATAGCTCCCGGGGTGCACGTGCTGGACACCGCCGGCCACACCCCCGGACACCTCAGCCTGGTCGTCACCGACCCCTCGGGCAAGGACCCCCGGCGCCTGCTCATCCTCGGCGACGTCATGCACACCCAAGCCCAGGTCACCGAAACCCACTGGACCTGCGCGTTCGACCACGATCTCGCCGCGGCCACCGCGACCCGGGAACGCGTCCTCAAGGAACTCGAGGACCCGGACACAGTCCTGGCCGACGGACACTTCTCCGGCAGCGTGTTCGGCCACGTCCTCCCCGCGACCACACGCCGCGCATGGGCGCAAGGCGCGAGCCGATGACCGGTACGCCTTGCCGCTGCCGCTCGGCCGACAACACCTCGACCAACACCCCGACCGCGGTCCGCGCCGCCGCAGGGAACTGTGTCATGGTCCGAGTTCAAGCTCGGCCGCCCACCGCCGCGACCACTCGGTGAGCGGACGCAGGGCCTTGTGGGCGTCCTGGCCGAGGGAGGTGAGGGCGTACGCCGTCAGGCAGCCGTTCGACGAGGCGGGCCTCCTGGAGCTCCGTGAGCCGTTGCCGAAGGACGCTTGACGACATGCCGTCGCAGCGTTGCTGCAGCAGCCGGAAGCCGAGTGGCTCGTGCCGTACCCGACCGCGCAGCAGGTCGGGCCGCATGGTCTCCAACGCCCGTGCGGGCACCGAGAACAGCGACCCCGAAGTCCGAGCCATTGACCGGTGCAGTGGGTGACGCCCCTCCGCACCGGTCCGACGGCCCGCTCCACCCCGGGCGTGGCGGTGCTACCGCGCCGCCGCCGCCCGCCCGCCGGCCGGGACCGCACCTTCGGGGTCCCGGCCGGGCAGGGCCCGCAGGATCGCCTCGACGCTCTGCTTGGCGTCGCCGAAGAGCATGCCGGTGTTGTCCCGGAAGAAGAGCGGGTTCTGCACCCCCGCGTAGCCGGAGGCCATCGAGCGCTTGAAGACGACCACCTGCTCGGCCTCCCACACCCGCAGCACCGGCATCCCGGCGATCGGGCTGGCCGGGTCCTCGGTGGCGGCCGGGTTGACGGTGTCGTTGGCGCCTATGACGAGGACGACCGAGGTCGCGGCGAAGTCGTCGTTGATCTCGTCCATCTCCAGGACGATGTCGTAGGGCACCTTCGCCTCGGCCAGCAGCACGTTCATGTGCCCGGGCAGGCGCCCGGCGACGGGGTGCACCCCGAAGCGGACCTCGACCCCGCGATCGCGCAGCCGCTGCGTCAGCTCGGCCACCGGGTGCTGGGCCTGCGCCACGGCCATGCCGTAGCCGGGGGTGATCACCACTGACCGGGCCCGGTCGAGCAGCCCGGCGACCTCCTCGGCGTGGACCTCGCGGTGCTCGCCCTGCTCCTCGCTCCCACCGGACTGGGCCTCGATGCCGAACCCACCCGCGATCACGGACAGGAAGGAGCGGTTCATGGCCTTGCACATGATGTACGAGAGGTAGGCGCCGGAGGAGCCGACCAGCGCCCCGGTGACGATGAGCAGATTGTTGTCGAGCAGGAACCCGGAGGCGGCCGCGGCCCAGCCCGAGTAGCTGTTCAGCATGGAGACCACCACGGGCATGTCGCCGCCGCCGATCGAGGCGACCAGGTGCCAGCCCAGGGCGAGCGCCAGCACGGTGACCGCGACCATCAGGACCGGGCCCGGGCTGGCGGTGAACCAGACCGTCAGGCCCAGGAAGGCGGCCAGCGCGCCCAGATTGAGGGCGTTCTTCCCGGGCAGTGTCAGCGGACGCGAGGCGATCCGGGCGGACAGCTTCAGGAAGGCCACGATGGAGCCGGTGAAGGTGACCGCGCCGATGAAGACGCCGATGAAGACCTCGGCGTGGTGGATGCCGAGCAGGTCACCGGCGATCCGGGTCTGGCCGGACCCGTGGGACTCGACCTCCAGGTAGCTGTTCCAGCCGACCAGGACGGCGGCGAGACCGACGAAGCTGTGCAGGACGGCGATCAGTTCGGGCATCTGCGTCATCTCGACCCGCCGCGCCCGCCACAGCCCGGCCGCACCGCCGAGCGCCATCGCGATCACGATCAGCGCGACCGCGCCGGCGGTGATGCTCTGCGCCGTCACCACCACGGTGGCGACCAGCGCGAGGGCCATGCCGGCGATGCCGTAGACGACACCGGCCCGTGAGGTCCGGTGCTGGGAGAGCCCGGCGAGGCTGAGGATGAACAGCAGCGCGGCGACCAGGTCCGCGGCGTGCGAGGCCGTCGTGGAAGTCATCGGGCTCAACGCCTTTCGGGGGAGGTCGAGAACATCGACAGCATGCGGCGGGTGACGGCGAAGCCGCCGAAGATGTTCACGCTGGTCAACAGCACGGCGATGAAGGACAGCAGGGTCACGACGCGGCTCTCGTGGCCGATCTGCAGTAGGGCCCCGATCACCACGATCCCGGAGATCGCGTTGGTCACCGACATCAGCGGGGTGTGCAGGGCGTGGTGCACCTTGCCGATGACGTAGTAGCCGATGACCACGGCGAGTGCGAACACCGTGAGGTTCTGGGCCAGTTGGGCCGGCGCGAAGGCGGTCAGCAGGAAGCCCGCGAGCATCCCCGCGCCGATCAGGCCGAAGCGCGCCGCGGGGCCGAGGCGGGGCCGTCCCGGTTCCGCCGTGGACACCGGCGCGGCGGGTTGCGCGGCCGGAGCGGCCGACACCGCCACGGGCGGCGGCGGCCAGGTGATCTCGCCGTCGCGGACGATCGTCACGGCCCGCTGGATCACGTCGTCGAAGTCGAGGACCAGCCGGCCGTCCCGGTCGGGCGTCAGCAGCTTCAACAGGTTGACCAGGTTGGTGCCGAACAACTGCGAGGCCTGTGCGGGCAGTCGGGCCGCCAGGTCGGTGTACCCGATGATGGTGACGCCGTTGTCCGTGACCACCGTCCGGCCCGCCACCGTGCCCTCGACGTTCCCGCCCTGTGCGGCGGCCATGTCGACGATGACGCTTCCGGGCCGCATCGCCGCCACGTCCTCGGCCGTGACCAGCCGCGGGGCCGGGCGGCCGGGGATCAGCGCGGTCGTGACGATGATGTCCACGTCCTTCGCCTGCTCGTGGTACAGCGCCGCGGCGGCGCGGTCGTACTCGGCGGAGGTCGCCTTGGCGTACCCGTCGGTGCTCGCCTCCTGGGCGACCTTCACGGCCAGGTACTCGCCGCCCAACGACCGTACCTGGTCGGCCACTTCGGGCCGCGGGTCGGTCGCCCGGACGATCGCGCCCAGGCTGGACGCGGCGCCGATGGCGGCCAGGCCGGCCACACCGGCACCCGCCACCAGGACCTTCGCCGGCGGGACCTTGCCCGCGGCGGTGACCTGGCCGGTGAAGAAGCGCCCGAACACGTGGGCCGCCTCGATCACCGCCCGGTACCCGGCGATGTTGGCCATCGAGCTGAGCACGTCCATCGACTGCGCCCGGGAGATCCGCGGGACGGCATCCAGCGCCAGCGCGGTGACGCCGCGGTCGGAGAGCGCCTTGAGCAGCTCGGGGTGCTGTGCGGGCGCGATCAGGCCGGCCAGGGTGGTGCCCTCGCGCAGCCGGGCGATCTCGTCGTCCGTCGGGGCGTTGATCTTCAGGACCACCTCCGCCGCCCAGGCGTCGCCGATGCGCGCCCCGGCCTCGGTGTAGGCGGCGTCGGTGAAGCCGGAGGCGGCACCGGCCTCCGGCTCGACGACGACGTCGTAGCCGAGACCGAGCAACTGCCGCACGGTCGCCGGTGTCGCCGCGACGCGGGTCTCCCCGCTGGACGACTCGGCGACCACGCCGACGGACTGGGGTGGGGGCTGGGACGGGACAAGTACAGACATGTCTGGTGTCTTTCTCGTCGGAAGCGCTGCTGACCGGGGGGTGCGCGGTCGGGGGAGGATCCCCAGCCGTTGGTCGAAGGAACGTACTCCTACCCAGTCTGCGAACCGATGGCGCGAACCAGTGATGAGCCTCACTCACCCGTACGGAGGATGGCCGGACGCGACCGGGGTCTCTTCCTTCGGCCCCGGGTCTCAGGTGGATCGAGCCGGGGCTGGTGTGACGATCGCGCACGCGTGCAACCACTGCGATCGCATGCGCGGGATTGATCAAAAGTGATTGTGTGCACTATAAAACAAGCATCTATGAGCACCAATGCTCATCATTGCGCACGAGAGGATCACCATGAGCCATGTCGAGCAGGAGATCGTCAGCCAGCCGGAGTGCTGGCGCCGGGCCCTGGAGCTGAAGCCCGCCGGCCTTCCGGAGAACGGCGAGCGGGTGGCCGTGATCGGCTGCGGTACCTCGCTCTACATCGCGCAGGCGTACGCGTCGCTGCGCGAGGCCGCGGGTCTGGGGGAGACCGACGCGTTCGCGGCCTCAGAGTTCCCGGCCGCCCGCGGCTACGACCGGCTGGTCGCCATCAGCCGCTCCGGCACGACGACCGAGGTGCTCGCCGCCCTCGCTCGCGCCGGGCACATTCCGAGCACGGCGCTCACCGGTGATCTCGACACGCCGATCAGCACGGCTGCGAACACCGTGGTGGACCTGGAGTTCGCGGACGAGAAGTCGGTGGTGCAGACCCGCTTCGCCACCACGGCACTGGCGCTGCTGCGCGGCCACCTGGGCCTGGCTCCGGCCGACCTGCCCGAGCAGGCCGCGCGAGCGCTGGCCGAGCCCTTGCCCGAAGGGGCCGCTGCCGCGGGCCAGTTCACCTTCGTCGGCACCGGCTGGACGGTCGGCCTGGCCAACGAGGCGGCGCTCAAGCTCCGCGAGGCCTCCGGCGCCTGGACCGAGTCCTACCCGGCGATGGAGTACCGGCACGGCCCGATCAGCATCGCCGCCCCGGGCCGGGTGGTGTGGTTCTTCGGCGAGCCGCCGACCGGGCTGCTGGGGCAGGTCCAGGGCATCGGCGCCATCACCTCGGTGACCGACCTCGACCCGCTGGCGGACCTGGTGCGCGCCCAGCGCCTGGCCGTGGAGCTGGCCAAGGCCGGCGGTCTGGACCCCGACCGGCCGCGCAACCTGACCCGCTCGATCGTGCTGGCACAGCCGCGACCAGAGTGATCGCCCTCGATGTCGGCGGCACCTACATCAAGGGCGGCGCGGCCGACGAGGACGGCGTCCTGCGGGAGACCGACCGGTGGTTCACCGGCGCCGAGCGGGGCCCGGACGCGGTGCTGGAGACGGTGCTGGCGGCCGCCCGCGAGCTGGCCGACCGGCACGGTCCGGCGGCGGGCATCGCGGTGCCCGGCATCGTCGACGAGACGTCAGGGCATCGGTCCTCGCGGCCAACCTCGGCTGGCGGCAACTGCCGGTCCGGGACTGGCCGAAGCACGTATCGGCGCTGGGCGCGGCAGCCGGGACTTCCTCTTCGTCCCGGTCGTGATCGGCGGCGGCCTCGCCCGGGCCGGCGATCCGTACTTCACCCCCCTGCGCGCGGCGGTCGCCGAACGGCTCACCTTCCAGACGCTGCCGCAGATCCTCCCCGCCGAACTCGGCCACGAGGCCGGTTGCCAGGGCGCCGCCCTGCTGGCCCACGACCTGCTCCAGCGAAAGGCCGGCCGGTGATCCTGACCGTCACGCTGAACGCCGCGCTCGACGTCACCTACTGGGTCGACCGGCTGCGCCCGCAGGGCAGCAACCGGGTGCGGGCGAAGGCCGAGCGGGCCGGCGGGAAGGGCGTCAACGTCTCCCGGGTACTGCACGCCCTCGGCCGCGAGACCGTGGTCACCGGCTTCGCCGGAGGAACCGCGGGCGCGACGCTGCGGCGCGAGCTCGCCACCGCCCGCCTGCCCGAACACCTACTGCCGATCGCCGGGGAGACCCGCCGCACGGTGGCGGTGGTGGATGAGAGCGCCGGGGACACCACCATCCTGCTCGAACCGGGCCCGGCGGTGTCCAGCGAGGACTGGGCCCGGCTGCTCGACCACCTCGCCCGGCTCCTGCCCCGGGCGGCGGCCGTCGTGTTCTCCGGCAGCCTCCCGCCGGGCGCGCCCGAGGACGCGTACGGCCGGCTGGTCCGGCTGGCCCACGCCCACCGGGTCCCGGCGGTGGTCGACGCGGACGGTGCCACTCTGCGGGCCGCGCTGGCGGCAGGCCCGGACCTGGTCAAGCCGAACGCCGACGAACTCGCCGCCGCCACCGGCCTGACGGACCCTGTCGCCGCCGCCGCTGCGCTGGTCGACGGCGGAGCCGGAGCGGTGGTCGCCTCGCTCGGCCCGGACGGTCTCATCGCCGTGACACCGCAGGGGAGTTGGCGGGCCGCACCGCCGGAGCACCTGGCTGGAAACCCCACCGGGGCCGGCGACGCCGTGGTGGCCGCCCTGACGCTCGGCCTGGTCGACGCCACCGCCTGGCCGGAGCGGCTGGCCGAGGCGGTGGCCCTGTCCGCTGCCGCCGTGCGCGCCCCGCTGGCCGGCGACTTCGACCCCGACGTCCACCGCCGCCTGCGAGAGCTGGTGGACGTCCACCCCCTCCACCCTCAGAGGAGATCCTGATGCCCTTGACCGGAACCGGCGCCATCGTCACCCCCGCGGCGGACGCCGCGCGCGGCATCGGTGCGTTCAACGTCATCCAGCTCGAACACGCCCAGGCCATCGTCGCGGGCGCCGAGGCCGCCGACGCGCCGGTGGTCCTGCAGTTGAGCGAGAACGCCGTCCGCTACCACGGGGCGCTCGCCCCGATAGCATCCGCCGTGCTCGCCACCGCCCGCACCGCCTCGGTGCCGGTCGCCGTCCACCTCGACCACGCCACCTCCACCGACCTCGTGGCCGAGGCCGTCGAACTCGGCTTCTCCTCGGTCATGTTCGACGCCTCCGTGCTGCCTTACGAGGAAAACGTGCGCGCCACCGCCGACGTCGTCGCCCGCTGCCACGCGGCGGGCGTGTGGGTGGAGGCCGAACTCGGCGAGGTCGGCGGCAAGGACGGCGTCCACGCCCCCGGCGCCCGGACCGACCCCGCCGAGGCCGCGGCCTTCGTCGCCGCCACCGGCGTAGACGCGCTCGCCGTCGCCGTCGGCACCTCCCACGCCATGCTCACCCGCGACGCCGTCCTCGACTACGACCTGATCGCCGCATTGCGCGTGGCCGTCCCGGTCCCGCTGGTCCTGCACGGCTCCTCCGGCGTCGCCGACGAACACCTGACCCGCGCCGTCGAGCACGGCATGACCAAGGTCAACATCGCCACCCACCTCAACCAGGTCTTCACCCACGCCGTGCGCCGCACCCTCGACGACGACCCGTCGCTCGTCGACACCCGCCGCTACCTCGGCTCCGGACGAACCGCCATGGCGACGGAGGTCGCCCGCCTGCTGGGCGTCCTCAACGCGTCTGCGGTCTGAGGACGTTGACGAGCCGAGGCCCGTCCCGGCTGGGACGGGCCTCGCTGTCGTGCTGCTCGGGGCGCGGCTCAGGCAGGCTTCACGGTGGTGAAGGTCTCGCCGCCGTGGACCCACCGGCCGCGGCGCATCACGGCGACCAGGTCGTAGCTTTCGGAATCGACCACGACTAGATCGGCGAGCTTGCCGGCCTCCAGCGAGCCGACCGAGTCGCCGAGCCTGAGCAGCCGGGCCGGGGTCGCCGAGAGCGACTCGACAGCCTGAGTGAGAGTCAGCCTCCCAATCGTGACGGCCCGTTGGAAGACCCGGTCGAGAGTCAGGGTCGATCCCGCGATGGAGCTGCCGTCGGGGAGCATGGCGACGTCGTCCTTGACTTCGACCTGGAGGGGGCCGAGGGGGTAGAGGCCGTCGCCCATGCCGGCGGCGCCCATGGCGTCGGTGATCAGGGCGACGCGGGCGGGGCCGGCGGTGCCGTAGGCGAGGTCGAGGACGGAGGGGTGGAGGTGCACGCCGTCGTTGATCAGCTCGACGGTGACCCGCTCGTCCTCCAACAGGGCCACCACCGGCCCCGGGGCGCGGTGGCCGATGCCCGGCATGCCGTTGAACAGGTGGGTGGCCACCGTCGCCCCGGCCTCGATCGCCGCCAGCGCGGTGGCGTAGTCGGAGTCGGTGTGCCCGACGGCGGCGATCACGCCGAGGTCGGCCAGCATCCGCACCGAGTCCAGGCCGCCGGGGAGTTCGGGGGCCAGGGTCACCATCCTCGCGTGACCGCGGGCGGCGTCGACCAACTCACGCACCAGCGACGGATCCGGGTCACGCAGCAGGTCCGGCCGGTGCGCACCGCACCGGTGGTGCGAGATGAACGGGCCCTCGAAGTGGATGCCCGCGAGCACACCGTCCTCGACCAGCTCGGACAGCACGGCCGCCTGGCGGACGAGGTCGTCGATCTCCCCGGTGACGGTGGAGGCCACCGTCGTCGTGGTGCCGTGCTCCAGGTGGGTCCGGGCCACCAGCAGCGCCTCCTCCGCGACACCGGAGGCGTAGGCGGCGCCGCCGCCGCCGTGGACGTGCAGGTCCACGAAGCCGGGCACGACCGTGTAGCCGGTCAGGTCCAGATCACCGGGCTCGGTCTCACCGCTGGTGATGGCGGCGATCCGGGATCCCTCGACAGCGAGGAGGCCGCCCTCGACGACGCCGCCGGGCAGGACCAGCCGGGCACCGGCCAGGGCAATGCGCCCCGTGACGATCACGCTCGTCTCCACTTGATGCTTAGAGTTGATCGGATATCCCACAGTATAAACAATTGTGAACAATGATGGGCGGTGCGCCTGGACGACCGGCAGGGCACGCTTCAAGCGTGTTCATCGGCGGCGGGATGGGCGCCCGCCTGTACGGGACACGCGCCATGTGGGCGAGCGCTACCCCTCGTGGGGCCCTGGACCACCCTCGTGCTGCGGGACGGCCAACGGCTGGCGGCGGATGCGCAGTTGATGCTGTGACCGCAGTAGGTGGTGCGTGCGGGCCTGGTGATGCCGGGCGGGGGCGGGGCGTCCCTGTCGTGCTGGACCTCGCACGGCACCCGGTGGGCGGGCCGGCGGTCGAGCCAGTGGTCCGTCACCCTGGAGGTGCCGATCCCGGTGGCCTGGTGGCCATCCGTCACGCGCCCGTCGTGGACGCGGACACCCAGGCCGCGACACCGTGGATGGCGACCGCCTTCGTGGTCGGCGTCCCCGGACGGTCTCCTCGGGCAGCGGGCCGTGCCGGGCCACCGCCTGTTGCAGCGGACGGCTTGGCCGACCTCATCGCTGACGCCGAGGGCCAGGCTCCTCCGGCGATGTGTTCTGCCGGGTGCGGGCAGGTGACTATCAGCACTGCTCCGACCACATGAGGGAAACCTTGCGCCACTCCGGCGTGTCCGCTTTGCGCGCTTATCCAGCCAATTCTTGAGCGTGGCGCAGGAGTACGCCGGGATGTCGGGGTGTGCGGTGGCGGTTGTTACCGGCTTGGGGCGCGGCAGCGGCCTGCGACACCATGGCGGCCGAGGCCAGGAATTTGGGTAGCCGTTTTTCACCGTACGCCGCTCAGGGGGCCGGTCCTTGTCGCCGAGGCCGCCGTTGGCGGTGGGCTGGCGTCCGTAAATCCGGTTACGTTGGTAGAGCACCTGGTCAGAGGGGGGTAACAAGCCGTAACCCACCGGGGACGCTGTATGACTGGCCTGACCGTCATCCTGCTGCTCGTGGTCCTGGCCACGGCAGTGGCGACCGGTGCCCGGCGCTGGCGCTTGCCCGCTCCCTCGCTCCTCGTCATTGCCGGTCTGGTCGTCGGGCTCATACCTTGGGTTCCCGAGGTCCGCCTGCCGCCGCACGTGATCAGCGTGTTGGTACTGCCGCCACTGCTCTACGCCTCGGCCGGGGAAATCTCTGTCCGCGACCTGCGCAGCGTGTGGCGGCCTGTGACCGGCCTGGTCTTCGGTCTGGTCCTGGCCTCGGCCGTCGCCGTCGGGTACGTCGCCCGAGCGATCACCCCGCTCACCACCGCGACCGCGTTCATCCTCGGCGCTGTCCTGGCCAGCACCGACCCCGTGGCCGTTACCGCACTCGGCCGCCGCCTGTCCCTCCCACCGCGTGTGCAGGCCATGGTGCAGGCGGAAAGCCTGTTCAACGACGCCACGTCGCTGGTTCTGTACAAGGTCGCCGTGGCGACCGCGGTTTCCGGCAGCGCCATCACCGTGTCCGGGACCGTCGAGCAGTTCCTGATCCTCGCGGGCGGAGGAGCCCTCATCGGCGCGGCGGTCGCCGCAGTGGTGACCCTCATCCGCAGGCGGACCGAAGACCCCGTGCTGGAGACCGTCATTGCATTGGTCACTCCGTACGCCTCGTACGTCATCGCGGAGGACTCGCACGCCTCCGGCGTGACCGCCGTCATCGTGTCCGGGGTCGTCCTCGGCAGCACCGGCCACAAGCTCAGCAACGCCCCCGTCCGTCTCCAGATCCACGCCGTCTACGACACCGTGACTTTCCTGCTGGAGAGCGTCGTCTTCGCCCTCATCGGTCTCGAGCTCCCCTCCGCCGTCCGTCACCTCACGCACGACGAGCACGGCTGGCCGCTGTGGGTGCCGGTGATCGCCTTCACAGTGCTGGCGATCCGCCTGCTGTGGATCTTCCCGCTGTCCGCCCTGATCCAGTACCGGCACAAGGAGGGCGACAGTCGCCTCTCCTGGCGCGTTCCGGCCGTCCTGTCCTGGGCGGGCACCCGAGGCGTCATGCCGCTGGCCGCCGCGCTCTCCATCCCCCTGGTCACCCACACAGGGGCGCCGCTGCCGCACCGGGCGCTCATCCTCACGCTCACCACCGGGACCATCGCGCTCACCGTTGTTTTCCAGGGCTTCACCCTCGTTCCTGTCGTCCGCCGCTCGGGCATCGCTCTGGAACCGGAGCACACCGCCCGCGAGGAGGCCCGGACCCGCCGACACATTGCCCATACCGCTCTCGAAGAGCTCAAACAGCTTGGCGATCTGGATGAGCTCGCCGAACTGGGCGCCGCCGCTGAGGCCGCCTTGAAACAGGCTCATCGCGATCTGGAAGCGCGCATCCACCAGGCGGAAGATGCCCACTACAGCGACCCGGACGCCCGTCCCGCCGACGCCTACCGCGAGATACGCCGGACACTCATCGGCATTGAGGCGGCCGAGCTCCAGCGCCTTTACGAAGCAAACACGATCAGCAACGCCACCCGGCGCCGGATCCAGCGCGAACTCGACCTCGAGGAAGCCAGCCTCCGTGCCCGCGACTGACGGGTCTGTGCCGCAAGCGATACCCGCGTCCAGATCGGGCGGAGCCGTCGAGCATGGCGAGATTGGCGCCCAGCCCAACCGGGGGCATCAGGTGCGCGGCATCGCCGAGCAGCGTGACGCCGGGAACGTGCTCCCAGGTGTGCGGGACGGGCAGGACGAACAGGGACCGGTTGACGAACCCGTTGTCGCTGTTGCGCAGGATGTAGCGCAGGCTCTCGTCCCAGCCGTCGAACATCCTCAGCAGGTGCGTCCGCACGGCCCGCCGGTCGCCGAGGTCGATACCGGCGGCCACGTGCCAGTCCTCCGGTGCGCGGAGCGCGATGTAAGCGCGGATGTGGCCGTTGCTGTTGCGCTGGGCGACCAAGGACCTGCCAGCGCCCTTCGCCAGCACCGCGACCCCGACCTCGCGCGGCTGGTCGGCACGCGACCGCGCTGGTGAGGGCCCTGCTGGTGCTGACGCACCACCAGGTCGCGCAATGACGGATGATCTCCCCGCGACGATCACCATGGCGAGCTGCACGAGCACCCCAACGACTCGTCACACCAAGCCGGTGACCTGCACCAATCACGATGGAACTTCCTCAGTGACGGCCTGCTCGGCGCGTTCGGCCGCCCGGCGCAATGCCGACCGTCCGGTCCTCCCGTGGCTCACTCGCAGGTCCGAAGCCGCCGACCGGACGGAACGCTTGCTTTGCCGAGCCGGGCAACCGCCTGGCTCAGATGAGGGACGGGGAAGTCGAGCCTTCTTCCCCGGGGTATCAGATAGGCCACGGAACGGGCGGCGCGCAGCGCTGCCGTCGCCAGCGGCGCGGGCATGCCGGGCCGGCCGTAGAAGTCGCGGGCCCAGGGCGGCATGAGCGAGTACCCCAGCCGGGAGGCCGCGTTCCACGCAGGGCGCAGCGACCTGAGCGATCCGCGCAGCGGTGGCCGGACGAGGAAACGGTGGATCAGCATCGCCTCGGCGGTGGCGGCCAGCACCGGTCGCATGCCGGACAGGTAGTCCTCCAGGTCCGCCACCGTACCGGGGACTTCGCCGGGCGGCAGTCCCACCAGGGCCGCGATCAGCCGCTGCTCACGGACGTAACGATCCGCCTGCTCGGCCGGAAGGTCCGGACCGCCTCGCAGCACGGCATGCAGGTTGGACCTGACCAGCGCGCAGTGCACCCAGAGCAGCAGGTCGGGGCTGTCGAGCCGGTGGACCCCACCGGTTGCCGGGTCGTGGATGCGAAGCCGCTCGTGCACGCGCCGGACCCGGGCGCCCGCCCGCTCCGCCTGCTCCCGGGTGCCCCAGGTGGTCGCGACGATGAACGAGCCGGTGCCCACGAGCCGCCCGAAGGGGTCGTCCTCGAAGGAGGAATTCTGCACGATGCCCAGCGCCGCGAGCGGATGCAGCGCCTGCAGGTGGAGGGCGCTGATGCCGCCGATCCACATGGCCGGATCCGCGTGCAGGTGCCAGGTCACCGAGGACGGACCGAAGAGCCCTGAATCGAGGGCGACCTGGGCGTGGCGGACGGTACGGGTGCTCATGGTGCGGTCCTTCGCTCGGTCTGGACCCCCTGCTCCTGGAACTGACGGTCGGGGCCGGCCCACGGTTCCTGTCGCGTCCTGCGAACCGGCGCGCCCGCCCTGCTGCGCTGCCGTTTCTGGCCTTGGTGCTGACCCTCGACCCCGCTGCCCACGTCTGCGCCCGGGTGTGCGCCGCCGTCGCTGCAGGCGAGGATCTCCTCGGTGGTGACGGCGATGTCGTCGGCGATGCGGGCGAGGATGTCCTCGGCCTGGGCTCGCCGCGCTGCGCCCCGAGCGCGACGGTCCGGGCACGGCGTTCTCCGAGCACGCCCTCCCGCGAGACGGTGCCCGACAGCCGGGTGCCCGGGGTGGGGTGCAGCTACTCAGCCCGTAGGCGATGTGCACCTCGTCGGCCGCCGTCCAGTCGCCCATCGCGGCGGTGGCCAGCAGGTCGCCGAGGCCGCCGTAGAAGGCCATCGCAGGGACCACCACGGTGCCCGCGGCCCTGGCCGCCGGCTGCGCCACACCGGCGGCCGGCTGACGTACCACCCGGGACGAGCTGCCCGCCCTGCAGTGGGCCTTCCCCGAGCCGCTGGGCATCCGCCCGGTCATCGGCGAGTTCGCCATGGCGGACATCGTGACCGTGCCGAGCCACCTGGCCGTCACCGACCTGCACAGCTGCATGACCGTCGAGGCGGTCCAGGAGTGCGGACGCTCCCGGACCCGCTCCCGTGATCGGGGACGAGTGTCCGCGCCGCCAAGGGGCGGCAGACGTCGCCGCCAGCTGCGGGTCTGTACGGTCTTGGCTGGACAGGGCCAAGACCGATACTCCCGGTCTGTCCGATGCGCAGAAGTAGGAGGGCGGTGTCGTCGCCCTGGTTGCCGGATGGGTGGGCTTGGTCGAGGAGCGCGTCGGCGATGCCGTCGAGGGTGTGGCCGGCGCGTGAGAGGGCCGTCACGAGCTTGGTGATGTTGGTGTCGTGGTCGGTGCCGGGGGTTTCGATGAGTCCGTCGGTGTACAGGGCGAGGACGGTGGCGGGGGGCAGGGCGACTTCGGTGGTGGGGTAGGACGCTGCGGGATCCACGCCCAGCAGGGGCCCTGGCGGTACGTCGAGGATCTCGGTGTGCAGATCGGGGCGGCGCAGCAAGGGCGGGTGGTGTCCGGCGGTGGCCAGCTGGGTGCTGTGGTGGGCGAGGTCGAGATGCGCGTACAGGCAGCTGGTGAGCAGGTCGGGGTCGAGGTCGGTCAGTAGTCGGTTGGTGCGGGCGAGGATCTCGCCCGGGGTGGCGCCTGCGATGGCGTAGGCGTGGACTGCGGTGCGGACCTGCCCCATCAGTCCGGCGGCGCTGACGTTGTGGCCTTGGACGTCGCCGATGACCGCGGCTGCCTCGGTGGTCGTCAGGCGGATGAGGTCGTAGAAGTCGCCGCCGATGTCCACGCCGTGGCTGGCGGGCAGGTAGCGCGCGGCCACGTCCAGGCCGGGGATCTTCGGCAGGGCGTGCGGCAGCAGGCGCGCTTGGAGTCCGTGGGCGAGCTGGTGTTCGGCGTCGTACTGCCGTGCTCGGCCGAGGGCTTGTGCTATCAGGGCGCCGAGGGAGGTGAGGAGGGTGCGCTCGTCGGAGGTGAAGGGGTGCGGCTGCTGGTAGCCGAGCACGCAGGTCCCGATGGGGTGCCCGGAGGCGATCAGCGGCAGGAACGCCCACGCGGCCATGCCGCCGTCGATGGCTGGGCTCGCTGGGTAGGCCGCGTGGAATTCGTCCCGGGTGGGGAAGAAGGACGGGACCCCGGCGGTCAGACCCAGCACGCTTGGGGTGTTCGCCGTCAAGGGCGTGTGGTTGAGGGAGTCCAGCAACTCGGGGGTGAAGCCGCAGTGGCCGACGACGTGGACCCGTCCGGCCTCGGGGACCAGCAGCAGGAAGCCCTGCGCGCGGAAGGGGACCATGAGGTGGTCGGCCACCAGGTCGACGATGTCGCGGACGGTCGCCGCTTCCGCCAGGGTGCCGGCCAGGCGTACCAGATGACGCATCGCGTCCAAACGGTCCGGCCCGGCGCCGCCATCAGTCGGTGCCTTCGCGGGGTGCGCGTTGTCGGTTGCGCTGATGCGCACGCTGAGGCCAGTGCGGTCAGGGTAGAGCTGGAACAGCAGGCGCCTGTCGGGTGGCCGTACCGCTGTGAACGAGGTCGGCAGTTGGCTGATGGCCGCGTCCTGAAGCCGATGCTCGTAGGCCGGATCATCCAGCCACGGCAGCGCCTCCCGCAGCCGGGTGCCGAGCAGGTGCGGGATGCTGTCGCCCAGCAGGTCGGCGGCGGTGGGGTCGACGAAGGTGATCCTCCCATTCGGGTCGAGGGAGCACGCGCCGTCAGGGAGGCGTGAGAGGAACGCGGCCGGGGGGTTGGCCGAGGCGAGGTTTGTCAAGGTGATGAACCGGGGCTCGGGTGCGGGTTGGAGAGGGTGTCCAGCGTCGGCGGCATCGTGCAGCACCTTCGCGATGCGGTCGCTGGCAATGGTGAGCGTGCGGCGCTCCCAGGCGCTGAGCTCAGGCGACCGTTCAGGGGGCATCAGCACCGCAAGTGCGCCCCAGGCAGTGTGCCCGCTGGCGATCGGGACGATGGCGTGGGCCCGCGGGTACGGTAGGAACAGGGCGATGTGCGGATAGCGGCGTGCCAGGTCTTCGCTGGAGCTGATCCACACCAGGTGGCGTTCGCGCACCGCTTCAAGCACCGGATCCGGTGTCGCGGTGGCCAGCCGCATGTGCCGCAGCGGGCTGAAGAACTCCGGGGGAATCCCGGCCGTCACCTCAAGGCTCAGCACCTCGCCGCCGCGCTCCAGCAGCACGATCGCCCCTGAAGATGCGCCAAGGCTCCCCACCGTCCCGGTGAGCGTCTGGTCCAGTAGATCCTGGACGGCACCTTGTTCCAGGTCCTCGCCATCCGCCATGGCGATATCCACTTCGCGAAGAAGACCGCGTGCATCTCCATGCTACGAGGAGGGCCGTGGCAGGTGCCCGCTCGGAATCATGACGGTGAAGCCGAGCCGAGTGGCGCCGGTCTTGTTGCGCCAGTCGGTTCAACGCCGCTTGTTCGGCCTGGTGGATGCCCTCGCCGGGCGGCCTGATGTCCCCGCGATCGGGAAGGACTCAGGCAGAGGCAAAGGGAGGCTGCTGCGATGTCCGGAGCGCCGACACAGCACAAGTCCGTCCGGTACCTGCCGATCGCGGAGCACGGCTTGATCGGGGATCTGCGCACGGTGGCGTTGGTAGGCACCGACGGCACCATCGACTGGTACTGCTGCCCCGCTTTCGACTCCCCGAGTGTCTTCGCGGCCATCCTGGACGCGGATCGGGGCGGGGCGTTCGAGCTGGCTGCCGCCGTTCCGGCCAGCACCAAGCAGTTCTACTTCCCGGACACCAATGTGCTGATCACCCGGTTCTTCACCGAGGACGGGCTGGGGGAGATCCAGGATTTCATGCCCGTGGCGGACCCCGGCGAGGCTGATCGCCCCAGGCTGGTCCGGCGGGTGGTGTGCGTGCGTGGAACGATCCCGTTCCGGGCCCGGGTGGCCCCCCGGTTCGGCTATGGCGCCGACCCGCACACCGTGCGGATGCTGGACCAGGCCGCCGTGTTCGCCTCCGAGGCACTGTCGCTGACGCTGACCGCCACGGTGCCGCTGGAGTGCGACGAGAAGGACGTGTGGACGCAGTTCGAACTCTCCCAGGGCGATACCGCGGTCTTCGCCCTGGAGCAGGCCGGCGGTGAGGCTCTCCCGGGCCGCTGCCCGCACGCCGAGGCCGAGCGGGAGTTCACCGCCACGGTCGCCTTCTGGCGGCGCTGGCTGCACCAGTCCCGCTACCACGGCCGATGGCGGGAGATGGTGCACCGCTCCGCCCTCACCCTCAAGCTGCTTACCTACGCCCCCACCGGCGCGATCGTGGCAGCGCCCACCACCAGCCTGCCCGAGCAGATCGGCGGCGGCCGCAACTGGGACTACCGCTACGTGTGGGTGCGCGACGCCGCGTTCGCCGTCTACGCCCTGCTCAGGCTCGGCTTCGCCGAGGAGGCCGAGGCGTTCATGGGCTTCCTCACCCAGCACATCGAGCGGCGCGGCGGCGGACCCTCCGGGCCGCTGCAGGTCATGTACGGCATCGACGGACGCTCCGAGTTGCCCGAAGGCGAGCTGCTCCACCTGGAGGGCTACCGTGGCTCGGCGCCTGTGCGAGTCGGAAACGGCGCCGCCACGCAGCTGCAGCTCGACATCTACGGCGCCCTGCTCGACTCCGTCTACCTGTACGACAAGTGGTGCCGGCCCATCTCCAGCGGCCATTGGCGTGGGGTGTGCGCCCTGGTGGACTGGGTCTGCGAGCACTGGGACCAGCCGGACGAGGGCGTGTGGGAGACCCGTGGCGGACGCAAGAAGTTCCTCTACTCCCACCTGATGTGCTGGGTGGCCATCGACCGGGCCATCCGCATCGCCCGGCGCCGCAGCCTGCCCGCAGAGCTCGGCCGCTGGGGCCCGGTCCGGGATGCGATCTACTGGCGGATCATGGACAAGGGCTGGTCGCCCGCCCGGCAGGCGTTCGTCCAGCACGAGGACGGCGACGTACTGGACGCCGCGGTGCTGATGATGCCGCTGACCAAGTTCATCTCCCCCAACGACCCCGTATGGCTGTCCACCCTCGACACCCTCGGCGAAGAACTGGTGTCGGACTCCCTGGTCTGGCGCTACGACCCCAAGGCCAGCCCGGACGGCCTCGAAGGCGAGGAAGGCACCTTCTCCATCTGCTCCTTCTGGTACGTCGAGGCCCTCACCCGCGCCGGACGCCTGAACGAAGCCCGCCTGGCCTTCGAGAAGATGCTCACCTACGCCAACCACCTCGGCCTGTACGCCGAAGAGATCAGCCACACCGGAGAGCAGCAAGGCAACTTCCCCCAGGCGTTCACCCACCTCGCCCTCATCAGCGCCGCCTTCAACCTCGACCGCACCCTGGGCTGACCGCCCCGCTCCGCTCCGCACCGAGGCCCCCTTGGGCCGGTGGAGGGGAGAAAGGCTCGGCGCGGGCGCCAAACGGGCGGCGGGAGGCATCGGAACGGTCGCCACGTCAGCCCGGTTCCCAGCGCGGTGGTAGTGCGAGCGTCCGATTCGTCCCCCACCCTGGAGCGGAGAGGGGGAGGCGACGGAGGGAGTAGTGGGATGCAGATCGTTGTGGACCTCACACGCTGCCAGGGCTATGCGCAGTGCGTGTTCCTCGCGCCGGAGGTGTTCCAGCTGCACGGGGAGGAGGGGCTGCTGTACGGCCCGGCCGTTCCCGACGACCAACTGGAGCGCGTGCGCCAGGCCGCGGCGGCGTGCCCGGTCCAGGCCATCCTCCTCGGCGAGGAGGTGAGCCCCGGTGGCCGCTGACCTTCGAGAAGGCCGGATCGTCATCGTCGGCGCGTCGCTGGCCGGGTTGCGGGCCGCCGAGGCGCTGCGCGAAGAGGGCTTCACCGGCTCCCTGACCGTGGTCGGGGACGAGCCCCATCCGCCCTACGACCGGCCGCCGCTGTCCAAGCAGGTCCTGCTCGGCCAGGTCGCGGCGGACTCCACCGCTCTGCCGATGCGCCGGGATCCGGACGCCGACTGGCGGCTCGGGGTCCGCGCCACCGGCCTGGACCCTCTCGGCAAACGGGTGGTGCTGGCCGACGGCGACTCGCTGCCGTTCGACCGGCTGCTGATCGCCACCGGCACCCGGGCCAGGCCCTGGCCCAAGGCGGAGGAGGCCGCCCTGGACGGAGTGTTCACTCTGCGCACCCGCGAGGACGCCGCCGGGCTGGCCGAGCGGCTGGCCGCGGGGCCGCGGCGGGTGCTGGTGATCGGCGGGGGCTTCACCGGCTCGGAGATCGCCTCGGCCTGCCGGGAACGCGGTCTCGACGTCACGGTCACCGAACGCGGCCCCGCCCCTCTGGTGGGCGCGCTCGGCGGCACCCTGTCGAAGCTCGCGGCCGCCATGCAGCGCAACAACGGGGTGGACCTGCGCTGCGGGGTGACCGTCACCGCCCTGCGGGGCGACGGGAACGGCCGGTTCACCGGTGCGGACCTGTCCGACGGCAGCCGTGTGGAGGCGGACGTGTGCGTGGCGGCCTTGGGGGCGGTCCGCAACGTCGAATGGCTGGCGGACTCCGGACTGGCAGCAGGCCCGCGCGGGATCGCCTGCGATGCCGGGTGTCGGGCCTTTGACATGTACGGCATCGTCACCGACGACGTCTTCGTGGCCGGTGACGTCTCACGCTTCCCCCACCCGCTGTTCGGCTACCAGATGCTCTCTCTGGAG
This sequence comes from Kitasatospora sp. NPDC053057, assembly GCF_044546945.1. Lineage (NCBI taxonomy): Bacteria > Bacillati > Actinomycetota > Actinomycetes > Kitasatosporales > Streptomycetaceae > Kitasatospora > Kitasatospora sp. NPDC053057. The sequence continues at coordinate 124,849 of NZ_JBITZP010000011.1, forward strand.
CACTGGGGCAACGCGGTCGCGCAAGCCGAGGTGGCCGCCCACAACATGGTCAATCCCGGACCTCTGCGGCGCCCGCACCTTGCCCTCCCGACGTTCTGGTCGAGCCAGTTCGGGCTCAACATCAAGTCGGTGGGCGTGCCCACCTTCTCCGACCACGTGGTCATCGCCCAGGGCACGCTGGAGGAGCGTCGCCTGGCGATGGTCTACGGCTACAAGGGCCGGGTCACGGCCGCGGTCACCGTCGACATGGCCAAGTCACTCGACTACTACACGCGCCTGATCGAGACCGCCGCCCCCTTCCCACCCGCACCCGGCGCGTCCGACCGTCCGCTCGCGGCTGAGATCCCGGTCCCCTCCGACGTGCCGGATCCGAAGGGGCTCTCCCACGGCCCCACCGTCGCGCTCACCGGGCACCTGCCCGACCGCCGACTGACCGTGGTACAGCCCACCTGACCCACGTCCCGCCCAACCACGAGGAGCCGTACCCCATGGCCGCCGCCGACACCCTCCTGGAACGGATCACCGACTACGCCAACCGCCCCGACCCCTACCCGCTCTACGCGGAACTGCGCGAAGCCGGTCCCGTCGTGCAGCAGGCGGACGGCAGCTACCTGATCGGCACCTACCACGAGATCACCGCGCTCCTCCACGACCCACGGATCAGTGCCGATCCCCGCAGCCTCACCGCCCCGTCCGCGCAGCCGTCCCAGGGGACACCGAAGCCGCCCTTCCTACGGCTCGACGACCCCGAGCACCACAGACTGCGCAGCCTGGCCATGCGGCCGTTCGGCCCGCCGCACAGCCCCGGTCGCATCGACGCCATGCGCGGCCAGATCACCGCCGTCACCGAGGAACTGCTCCAGAACCTCCAGGACCGCACCCAGATCGACATCGTCGACGACTTCGCCTACCCGCTGCCCGTCACCGTCATCTGCCGACTGCTCGGCGTCCCTCAGGAGGACGAACCACGGTTCCGGCAATGGTCCGACGCGATCGTCGCCTCCGCCGATGTCAGACCCGACGAGGAGTCTTCCGCCGAGCGGGACCGGGCCGGCGCGCAGGCGCGGACCGAGATGGGCCAGTACCTGGTGAACCTCGCCGAACAACGCTGCGACCGGCCCACCGGCGACATGCTCTCCGCCTACATCAACGAACCCGACCCGGCCATGCGGCTCTCCCACGAGGAACTCGCGGAAACCGCCGTACTGCTCCTCATCGCCGGACACGAGACCACCGTCAACCTCATCACCAACGGAGTCCTCACCCTGCTGCGCCACCCTGACCAGCTGGACCGACTGCGCCGCGAACCCGACCTGCTACCGGCCGCGGTGGAGGAGCTGCTGCGCTACGAGCCCCCGGTCCACATGCGGCAACGTATTCCCCTCGCCGACGTGGACATCGCCGGCATCACCATCGCCAAGGGGACTTCCGTCGTGCTCGCACTGGCCTCAGGCAACCGCGACCCCAAGCGGTTCCATGATCCCGACCGGTTCGACCCCACCCGCCCGGACAACCAGCACCTCGGCTTCGGCAGCGGCATCCACCTGTGCTACGGCGCACCACTCGCCCGCATCGAAGCCCAGGCCGCGCTCGGCGCGCTGATCCCCCGCCTCGGCACGGCACGCCTGGTCCAGGAACCACCCCCCTACCGGCAGAGCGCCATGCTCCGCGGACCCCGCCACCTCCCAGTCGAAATGTAAGTAGGGTCGGGGACTGGCGCGATGGCTGATGCTCCGTTTCCAGTCCCCGCCGCTTCAAACCGTGCATGCAGTTCTCCCGCACACGGCTTTCCGACATCGTTCACCGACTGGCATGCGCCGTCGCCCCGCGCACGTTCCCGGTCAGGCGGTAGACCCCGAGCCGACTGATCCACGCGTAGGTGAAACGCGTGGTCCATGAACTTTCGCCCGCTGTTGCCGTTGCGGAAGTACGCACCCCAGCCCCGCAGGATTGAGAACCTGCCCCGCCACTTCCACGACTCCACCTTCCGGTGGTGGAATCCGAGGAAATCGAAGCCCTGCCCGATCCCCGTCCGGCTCACGCCACACCCGGCGGGCGCAACGAAAAGACCGCCGGGCCGGGACAGGGCCCGAAGCCGGGCGTTGTCACGCAGGAGGCGGGGATGTCAGGAGAGCCAGTCGGTGTAGCGGGTGGGGGCGAGGTGGGCGTTCTTGTCGGTGAGGACGTCGCCCTTGACGACGGCGAACATCCCGGCGGTGGGGTCGGTGACGACGGTACGGTTGTCGCCCTTGTGGGACAGGGTGATCCGACCCAGCTCGTCCAGGCTGAAGATCTCGGGGCCGGCGATGTTGTGGATGCCGTTCAGCGGAGCGCCGGCGGCGACCTCCGCCACCGCGTCCGCCACGTCCTTGGAGGCAATGGGCTGGATGGGCGTGGCGGGCAGTCGGACGGTGTCGGCGTCGGCGGTCCAGGACAGGACCGCGTCCATGAAGTCCATGAACTGCGTGGCCCGCACGATCGAGTAGGGGATCGGCCCGGCCGCGAGGATCTTCTCCTGGAGCGCCTTGGCGCGGTAGTAGTCCAGCTCCGGCACCCGGTCCACGCCGACGATCGAGAGGATGACGAAGTGGCCGACACCGGCCTTGCGGGCCGCAGCCAGGAGGTTGTCCATCGAGGTCTGGAAGAAGGCAAGGGAGGCTTCGTCGAAGGTCGGGGAGTTCGTCAGGTTGACGACGACGTCGGCTCCCACCACTGCCTCGTCCAGCCCCTGGCCGCTGATGATGTCGACTCCGGAGGACTTCGAGTGCGGTACCGCCTCGTGTCCGGCGGTGCACAGGTTCTTGACGACCTGCGACCCGATCAGTCCGGTACCGCCGATGACTGCGATCCTCATGACATGCCTTTCGTTGGGATTACATGCGCAATAAGGCATATGAACCGCTAGGTGGGCGCGGCATGAAACGGCTCGTTGATGGGTGCAGTTCCCTTGAAGGGAGGGCCTGGTCCTGAAAAGGAGGCTTTAGCCGGGGGAGGATGTCAAGTTCAGCTACGTGTCGATCGGTTCGCCGTCGGTCAACGGCATCCCCGGTTGGACCAGGGCTCCGTTGGGGCGCTGAGGCTGTCCGGTGCGCCGGTCCACGGGGACCGGCAGCGGGGCCAGGGGGTGGCGGCCGATGTGCCAGGTCTGGTAGGCGATCAGGGTCAGGAGCAGGGCGCTCAGCGCTGCGGTGCCGCCCGCCGTGCCCCAGCCCAGGCCACCCTGGGCCGCAGGCTTGGTCAGCGCGTCGCCGCCGGCCGCGCCCAGGGGACGAGTGAGGATGAACGCCAGCCAGAACAGCACCATCTGATTGATCGACGTCAGGTAGTACGCGGCCACGATCAGCGCCATGATGCCCACGATGACCAAGAAGGCGTTACGAAAGCCCAGGCCGGTGTCGTCCGAGAGCCAGTCGCCGCTCGAGGTGCCCAGGGTGTTGGAGACCAGGATCGCGATCCAGTACAGGATCTCGCCGGTGCGGCTGGAGATGTTCTCCACGTCGTACGTCTGCCCGGTGCGCCACCACACGAGGAAGACCAGCGCCAGCAGGGCGGTAAGGACCATGGCGCCGGAGGCGTAGCCGATGCCGTCGGGGGTGCTGCCGTGGCCGAATCCGCGGTTGAGGAAGTCGGATACCTCGGTGCCGACCATGCTCGTGCCCAGCACCACCGACCAGTACAGCGCCGGGCGGAACCGCTTCGTCCGCACTTGGGCCACGACGACGGCCAGGAAGAACGCGATAAAGAGGAACGCGGTGGTGACGTAGCCGAGTTGGAAGCTGATACCGAGCAGGTCTCCGGCGGACTCTCCGAGAGTCACGGCGACCGTCTTGAGCATCCAGAACAGCACCGTCACCTGCGGGAGCTTGCGCAGCACCATGGTCATGCCGTCCAGCGGTGCGTATGCGCGGGTGTTCGAGACCATCTCTGCCGTCCGTCCGTTGGCCACCAGCATCGGGCGCGCCATCGTGCGGGCGTCGGCGGGTCCGCCGGGCCATTTCCGGCCGGTGGCGGCCGATCTCCACTCGAAGGAGCTGCTCGGGAGGCCTGAATGGACCGTCGGCTCTTCGTCGACGGCGGCCTCGACAGCGGCGCGGGGCCGGGAGCGGGCGATCCGCGCCGCTGCCTCTGCGCGACCGGACGGTTACTCATCGCTATGATGTCGATCATGTTCATTCTCGAGCTGACCTACACCGCGCCGCTTGACCGCATCGAAGCGGCCCACCCCGAGCACGTTGCCTGGCTCGACTCGCACTACGAATCCGGCGTCTTCATCGCATCGGGCCCCAAGGACCCCCGCGATGGCGCGGTCATCGTGGCGGTCGGTGTCGACCGTACGCAGATCGAGGACATCGCCAAGGGCGACCCGTACTCGGTGGCGGGGCTGGCCGAGTACACCATCACGAACTTCCGCGCGATGAGGACGTCGCCAGCGCTGGAGGAGTACAGGCACCAACGGCCGGCGTGACGGGACGCTCCGGGTCTCAGCGACTGTTGCCAGCCACGAGCAGGCTGGTGACCTCGGCGATCGCCTGCGGGGACGACTTGAACCGGTCACCGCTCCCGGCGGACGGCGAGCAGGGCCGCGTCGTCCGTCAACCCGGAGCCGACGTACGCCTGCACGTCCAGGAGCAGCTCGTCCAGCAGGGCGTCCGGCTCCCCGTGCGGCAGGGCGGCCAGGCGCTGGGCGAGCGGGTAGAACCGGCTCGCGGTGTCCCGGGCCTCGGACACGCCATCCGTGTAGAGCAGCAGCAGGTCGCCGCGTTCGAAGGCGATCGACCCGGCGTGGTAGTCCCCGCCGACCAGGCCGAGCAGCGCCAGCGGGGGCGCCTCGACGGACGGCTCGACCGTGCTGACCTGACCGTCATGGCACAGCAGCGGCGGCGGGTGCCCGCAGTTGACCACGACGGCCGGTCCCGGTGTGTCGGGGATGCTGACCAGAACCGCCGTGACGAACTCCTCGCTCGCCGGACGGCGAACGAGCGCCGAGTCCAGTCGCCTGGCCACCTTCGCCAGATCCGGCTCGGCCCGCGCGGCCTCACGGAACACCCCCAGCACGTCGGCCGCGGTCTCCACCGCGGCCAAGCCCTTGCCGCACACGTCGCCGAGGAACAACCGCACGCCGTACGGGGTCGGCATCACCTCGTACAGATCCCCGCCGATCCGTGCCTCGGCCTCCGCCGCCACATAGCGCACCGCGACCACCAGCGGCCCCATCCGCCGGGGCACCAGGCGCAGCAGGGCGCGCTGCGCGGCCTCGGCGACCGTGTGGACCCTGGCCAGCTCCCGCTCCTGGGCCGTCACCACCACGACGTTGGCGCAGCTGAAGAAGGTGACCACGACCACTGTGGCCGCCGCGGTCGCCATCACGACCGCGGGCACGTCGGCGTCGTAGGTCGCCAGGCCGACGACGATCGCGCAGGCGACCGCCCCGGCCGCCAGCGGGACCGAGGCCCGGCGGGCGCCCACACCGGCCAGCACGGGGAGGGCGGCGAGCATCGGGGCGAACGTGACACCGGGCCCGCTGGCGAAATCCAGCGCCACCGCGACCGCGACCAGCACATAGCCACCGATCGTGACCCGGTGCGACCACCTGGGCAGGAATCGCGGCGAACGCCACACCCTCGTGTTCGAGACATCAGCCACCGGACTGCCCTTCTGTCCCGCTCGTCCCCACAACCGCGTCGTTTCCCCCATTCCACAGTTAAGCGCCTCTCCTCTCCTGGATCGACCGGCAGCGCCACATCAACACCCCGGCTCGCCCGATGCGGCCCGCGCGGAGCTGGACGAGTGCGACGTGGGCGCGTGGATGCGGTGCCGGCGCAAGGCCGCCGTCCTTCGGCGGGTACGCCCGCCTTGCGGACGGGGACACCGGTCGGCGGGGGCGCCGGTCGCGGTCGGCCCGGTCGTGGTCGTCAGCCCTCGGAGGGCAGAGCCTGCTCGGTCCAGATGGTCTTGCCGTCCTCGGTGTAGCGGGTGCCCCAGCGCTCGGTGAGCTGGGCGACGATGTACAGGCCGCGCCCGCCCTCGTCGTCCCGGGCGGCCTGGCGCAGGTGCGGCGAGGTGTGCCCGGTGTCGGAGACCTCGCAGATCAGGCTGCGGTCCCGGATCAGCCGGACCCGGACCGGCCCGGGGGCGTACCGGATCGTGTTGGTGACCAGCTCGCTGACGATCAGTTCGGTGGTGAACACCAGCTCCGCCAGGCCCCATTCGTCCAGCCGCCCGGTGATCAGGCGCCGCGCCTGGGCGACCGCCGCCGGGTCGGGCGCCAGCTCCCAGTCGGTGACCTGCCCGGCGTCGAGCCGGCGGGTGCGGACCAGCAGCAGGACGGCATCGTCGTCCACCGGCCCGGGCAGCAGGGTCGCCAGCGCCTCGTCGCACAGGCTCTCCAGCGGCCGGCGGAGCCCAGCCAGCGTCTCGGCGAGCCTGCGCCGACCGTCGACGGCCTCCACCAGGCCGTCCGTGTACAGGGCGATCAGACTGCCGGCCGGCAGGTCCAGCTCGGCGCGCTGGAACGGCGGGCCACCCAGCCCCAGCGGCCGCCCGGCCGGCAGCTCCGCGTAGCGGACGCCGCCCGCCGGGTCGGCCACGACGGGCGGCGCGTGGCCTGCCCGGGCCAGGCTGCACCGGCCGTCGACAGGGTCGTACACCGCGTACAAGCAGGTCACGCCGCCGGGCGGGCTGCCCGGGTCGTCCTCCTCGCGCACCACGTCGTCCAGGCGGGCGAGCAGCTCCTCCGGATCCAGGTCCAGCCGGGCCAGCACCCGGACGCCGGCCCGCAGCCGGCCCATCGCGGCGGCGGCCCGCAGGCCGTGGCCGAGCACCTCGCCGACCACCAGGCCGACCCGGCTGCCGGACAGCGGGATGACGTCATACCAGTCCCCGCCCACCCCGGAGCGGGTGTCGGCCGGCAGGTAGCGGCTGGCCGACTCGACCGCGCTCAGCGCCGGCAGCCGATGCGGCAGCAGGCTGCGTTGCAGCCGCAGCGCCGCGGTGTGCTCCCGGGTGACCACCGGCATCAGCGCCACGCCGATCAGCAGCGCGCCCAGCCCCAGTACGGTCACCCCGCCGACCCGGCCGAGCAGCGGCAGCCGTACGGAGGTCGCGCCGTAGCCGGGGGCGGCGTAGACGTGGAAGGCGGCGTAGCAGAACAGGAACAGCATGATCAGCCCGCCGATCCCGGGCAGCACGCCCTTGAACAGCAGGTCCCGGCGGCTGCGGGTGAGCACCCGGCGGTAGTACCAGACGCAGGCGAAGCCGGTCAGGCCGTAGTAGAAGGCGATCGCCAGGCCCACCGAGCCGATGGAGTCGGCCAGCACGTTGTGGCTGACCGAGGTGAGCACCACCAGGAAGGCGATCGACACCAGCCCCATGCCGACGGTCGACCAGGTCGGGGTCAGGAACCGGCGGTGCAGGCGGGCGAAGCCGGCCGGCACGGTCTTGTGCGCGGCCATCGAGAAGACGGTGCGGGCGGTCGGCAGGATGGTGGTCTGGGTGGAGGCGACCGCCGAGATCAGCACCATCAGGATCAGCAGTTTGGTGAGCGCTTGGCCGAGCCCGGCGGTGCCGAACACCGCCCCGCCGAGGCCGGAGAGCACGTCTCCGGAGTTGTCCGGGTTGGCCAGCCCGATGCCCGTGGGGCCGACCCCGGCGAAGGCCTGCGCCGAGGTGGCGACCAGACCGTAGATGACCAGCAGCAGCACGGTGGACAGCACGGCGGCCCGCCCAGGAGTGTGCCGGCTGTCCGCAGTCTCCTCGTTGACGGTGAGCGCGGTGTCCCACCCCCAGTAGATGAACACCGCGGCGAGCACCCCGGTGGTCAGCGCCTGGGTGGAGGGGATGTTCAGCGGATTGAACCAGGAGGCGGAGACGTGCGTCGCGGTCGGCGGGCCGCCGGTGTAGACCTTGACCAGGGCGGTGACGGCGAGCAGCAGCAGGACCGCGACCTCCAGGCAGAGCAGCCAGCGCTGCATGGCCGCCGACACCTCGATGCCCACGTAGCAGACCGCCGTCATCAGGGCGATCCAGACCATCCCGGCCACGGTGGTCCACACCCGGCTGGTCGCCAGCGACTCCAGCCCGACCAGCCGGAAGCCGTAGATGCCGGCGATCTCGGCCAGGTTCGCCATCACGATCACGTCGGCGGCGATCAGTCCCCAGCCGCCCATCCAGCCGGCCCGTGGGCCGAACGCGCGGGTGGCCCAGGTGAAGGTCGTCCCGCAGTCGGCGTCGACGGCGTTCAGCTCCCGGTAGGCGTACGCGATCAGCAGCATCGGCACGAACGCCAACATGGTGATGATGGGGGCCTGCAGTCCCACCCCGGCCACGATCACTCCGAGCGTCGCCGCCAGGCTGTACGCCGGCGCGGTCGAGGAGATCCCGATCGCCACCGACGAGAACAGCCCCAGGGCGCCCGACCTGAGCCCCTTCTCACCGGCGCCGGGCCCGGGTGCGAGCGGCGTGGCGGACTCGGCGGGGCGAGGGGAGCTCTTCACACCAGTTACCAACTCCGCGTCTCGCGGCGGCAAGCCTTGCGATCACCATTCTCCCCGCCCGCCGGAAGGGCTGCCAGACGGGCTCGTCTCCAGCGACCCGGCGTGATCCAGGAAGGCTCGCCGGCCGATGACGAGCAGGAGTGGATCAGTGAACCGCGGCTTGCAGCGATCAAGTCTGGCGGGGCCGAGCTCGGCCCCGCCACCGGCCGACGGTGCCATCATGTCCAGCACCCTGGACGCGGATCACCTCCGCGCCGGCGGGGGTGATCCGGAGTGCTTACGCCACAACTTGCTCCGGCCCCGGTGCTCCCCGCCGACGCGGGGGTGATCCGCCCGGCACGGCGAGGACGGCGACGCCGGCCCGGTCTGGGTGCGGCCGGGCGGTGCGCTTCACGGGGAACCGTGTCGCTCTCAGCCGTGCGACGGCCCCGTGCTCGGCGCGTATATGAGATGTAGATGGAGCCCTGCGATAGTCGGTCGCAGAACAACTCGCAAGCCAGGTGTCACCCACGGGCTCCTGGACGAACAGACAGGGGTCTCTCGTGCAGCGCATCCAGAAGTCCGTCAAGCACCGTCTGGCCTTCCTCGTTCCCGCCGCCCTGGCCGCCGTCCTGGCCGTCCTGGGAACCGTGGCCGACGCGGGCCACTCCGGTGACACGCGACTGGCTTCTTCGGCGGACCGGTCCGACAAGGGGACCACGGAGTTCAACACCAAGGCCTGACGGCGTCCGAGCGCGGGCGGTGGGACCGGGTCGTCCCCCTCGGTGGCACCGCTCGCCGACTGGGACGACGACCCGGTCGCCGTTCCACAAGACCGCCGACGAGCGCCGACGCGATCCCGAAAGGGCCGCCCGCTGCGATCTCCGGCTCAGGCCGCCGGAAGCGGGGCAGCGGTGGTGTCCACGATCAGGCGCGCTTGCGCGGCCTCGGGCAGTCCGGCCCGGGTGAAGACCTCCAGCGCCTCGCGGGAATGTGTCAGCGCGTCGTCACGGTGGCCGGCGTCGAGCGAGATGCGGGCGTGGATCAGCAGGGCGTAGCCCTGGTCCCGGTAGCGGTCGGGCACGGTGCGAAGGTAGGCCACCGCTTTGGCCGCCGCGTCCAGCGCGGGCTCGGTGCGGCCGAGACCGTTCAGGGTGTCCGCGTACCGGTAGCGTGCCTGTGCCTGCTGGCCCGGTATCCGTACGGTTTCGCAGAGGTCGAGGCACTCCTCGTAGCTGGCCAGCGCCTCGTGCAGGCGGCCCAGTTCGTGCAGGGCCTGGCCGCGGACGCACAGCGCGTGTGCGACACCGTGGTGGTCCGCCAGCGCGCGCAGCGCGTCCAGCGCCTCCTCGCAGGCGGGCAGCGCCTCGGTGGCGCGACCGCCGCGGATCCTGGCCAGTGCGGCGTTGAGCGTGATGGTCAGCGCGCCCGAGCGGTGCCCCTGCTCCCGGGCCAGGGCGAACGCCCGGTCGAAGCACTCGGCCGCGTCGTCGTAGCGCTGCTCGAACTGGGCGATGACGCCCAGGTCGTTGTACGCCTGCTGGAGGATGGCGCGGTCGCCGGCCTGGAGGCACGCCTCCACCGCCATCTGGGAGTTGGCGCGCGCGTGGGTCAACTGGGTGGCCTGGAGGGCCGCGTTGCCGCAGATGAAACGGGCGCGTCCGGCCGCGCGGTGGTTCCCGCTCAGCGCCGCGGCCCGGGCGAGCGCCTCGGCGGTGACGGCTATGCGTGCGTACGGGATGTCCTGGCCGAACGAGCTGAGGGCCACCAGGAGGTCGGCGGCCACCGTCAGCAGCTCCGCTTCGGCGCCGTCCTGCCGTCGGAGCGCGAGCTGGACGGCATGGAGCGCGAAGTCGAACTCCGCGACGACCCAGGCGCGGGCCTCGGCCAGGTCCCCGAGCCGTTCGTCGCCCGGCTCCGCGGTCGTGGCGGTGATCGTGCTGTGCACCGGGTCCCCGGGCACGATCCGCTGGAAAGCCTCGGCGGCCATTCCCATCAGGTGGTGGAGCAGGCGACGCTGCACCGCGCTGTCGTCCTCGTCCGGGGGATCGGTGTGCGGTCCGGTCAGGTTCAGCGCGAAGTCCCGGCCGAGTTCGTGATGCCGGTACCGGCCGGGTTCCGGCGATTCGAGCAGCGCGGCGTCGACCAGCGCTTCCAGCAGCGTCTCCGCGTCCGCCTCCGCCAGGTCCAGCGCCGCGGCCGCGGCGGCCAGACCGATGCTCGGCCGGGCGATGGGGGCCAGCCGGCGGAACACCGCCGCCTGTCGGTCCGTCAGCTGGCGGTAGCCGAGTTCAAAGACGGCGGCGACTGCCAGGTCGTCGGCCCGCAGCTCGGCCAGTCGTCGCCGTTGGTCGGCCAGCCGGACCACGAGGTGTGCCACCGTCCAGCCCGGCCGGGCCGCCAGCCGTGCGGCCACGATGCGCACCGCGAGCGGCAGCTGGGCGCACGCGCCGACGAGCGCGGCCGCGGCGGACCCTTCCCGGTCGACCCGCTCCGGGCCCACGATCTGTCTCAGCAGGCCCAGGGCTTCCGCCGGGCTGAACTCCGTCAGCTGGACGTGGCTGCCCGACAGCAGGCCGGCGAGGCGGGCCCGGCTGGTCACCATCACCGCGCACCGGGCGGACCCCGGGAGCAGGGGTTTGACCTGGGCGGTGTCGCGCGCGTCGTCGAGCAGGAGGAGCACCCGGCGTCCGTCGAGGACTGTCCGGAACAGCCGGGCCCGGTCCTCCAACGAGCCGGGTATCTCCCGCCGGGGCACCCCCAGGGCGGACAGGAGACTGGCCAGGACCGTTCCCGGATCGGCCGGGTCCGTGCCGGTGCCGCGCAGGTCGGCGTAGAGCTGGCCGTCGGGGAACTCCTCCTTGACCTGATGCGCCGCCCGCAGGGCCAGCGCGCTCTTGCCGATGCCGCCCATCCCGCTGACGGTGGCGACGGCCAGGGCGGTGCGGTCCCGGTCGGCGAGGGCGTCCGACAGGGCGGCGAGTTCGGCGGTCCGGCCAGTGAAGTCGGCGATGCCGGCGGGGAGTTGGGCCGGGCGGACGAAGGGGGTCGGACCCGGCTCCCCGGCGTCGCCGGCCTCCGCCCGCGCCGACGCCGCTCCGGTGGCGGCGGGTGCCGGTACCGGGGCGACCAGTTCGGGGTCGCAAGCCAGAATCCGGCCGTGCAGCGCGCGGAGTTCGGGGCCCGGGTCCAGCCCGAGTTGGTCCGCCAGCACCTCGCGCGCCTTGGCGAACACGGCCAGGGCGTCGCCCTGACGCCCGGCAGCGTACAGCGCGCGCATCAGGAGCCCGTACGGTCGCTCGCGCAGCGGCTCCTCGTGGATGAAGCCGGTCAGTTCAGGGACCGCCTGGGCGTGCCGCCCCATCAGGACGTCGAGGTCGAAGCGCTCCTCCAGCAGGTGGAGGCGCAGCTCGGACAAGCGGGAGCGCTGGTTCTGCGCGAACGGCCCCGGAACCCCCGCCAGCGGCTCTCCCCGCCACAGCGAAACGGCCTCGGCCAGCGACTCGGCGGACGCGTCGTAGCGGCCCGCCTCGCGAGCGCGCGCCGCGTCGGCGGCCAGCTGTTCGACCCGGAAGGCGTCGACCGACGCCGGCGGCACCGCGAGCCGATAGCCGTCGTTCGCGGACGCCAGCACCTGCGGATCGCGGCCACCGGCCTCCAGGAGCTTGCGCAGCCGCCACACGTACGTCCGCAGGATCATCACCGCGGATTCCGGTGCCGCCTCGCCCCACACGGCGGTGATCAGTTCGTGGAGGGGAACCACATTGCCCGAACGGAGAGCCAGCGCGGCCAGGGTCGCCTGCTGCTGGGGCGGGCCACCGGACACGACGGGCCCGCCGATGCGTATGCCCACAGGTCCGAGCACGAAGAATTCCACAGTCCCCCCGAGGCCGCACAGCTCTCACCGGCGGCTGGTCTCCAGTCCTGGGTGCACGCCGGTGTACGGGACGTCATCCTAAGGGTCAAGATCATGGCATTGGCACGTCACCCGTCGGGCGGGTCCTGCTCACGGCCCGGGAACGGTCAGACCCAGCCGAGCCGGGCCGCGCGCAGGCCGGCCTCGAAGCGGCTGCGGGCGCCGAGCCGCTCGGTGATCGACGCCATGATCCGCCGGGCGGTGCGGGCCGAGATGTGCAGTTGGCCCGCGGCGGACTCGTCGGTGTGGCCCTGCGCGAGCAGGGCCAGCAGACAACGTTCCTGCTCGTTCGGCACGTACGAGGCATCGGACGTGCCGCTGCCGAGTGGTACGGCCGCTCCCCACTCCCGCTCGAACAGGGCGAGCAGCGGGGCGATCATGCCCGGTGCGGAGAGGAAGAGCGCGCCCTTGCGGCTGTCCCCGGGATCGATCGGCACCAGGGCGTACGCCCGGTCGACCACCACCATGCGGGTCGGCAGCGCGGCGGCCGTACGGAACTCACCGCCCCGCCCGACCAGCGCGCGGGTGTAGCGCAGGGTCGCGGCGTCGCCGCGGACGGCGTCCAGGCCGATGGTGCGGATCGCCACGCCGCGCTGCAGGACGAGGGCGTCGTTGCGCAGGGCGGCCTCCAACGAGGCGGGGGACTGGGGCCCGCCGGGCATGAAGGTCAGGATCTCGTTCCCGGCCTCCAGGGCCAGACGCTCCAGCCGCCGCTGCACCGCGTCGAGTCCGGCCAGCCGCTCGACGCCGTCCGCCTGCTGGGCGCCGCCGCCCGCGCCGGCCAGGATCCTGATCAGGGCCTGCTGGCTGCCTGCCGCCTGGCGGTGGCTCCGGACCAGTTCCTCGTGCTGCTGCTCCAGCAGTCGCTTCATCCCGAGGACCGGGTCCACGACGGTGAACCTGCTGGGGGTCTCGAAGGACGCCTGGACCAACTGCAGCGCGAACAGCCTGTCGAGGCAGTCGCGGATGCGGTCGGGCCCGACGTCCAGCTTGGCCGCGAGCTCGTCCACGCCCAGCGCCGTGTGGCTGAGCATCTCTTCGTACACCGTCCGGTCCAGCGTCTCCAGGCAGAGCGTCACGGACACCGCCTTCCCTCCTGTGGTCACCCGGTGGATCTGCGTCCAGCCTGCACGTCGGGCATCTACGAGCGATACACGGCCGGGTCTACGCAGGTGAGCGGGTGTCACAAAGCGGCCTGGACGGTTTTGCCGGTCCTGAACCCGTTCCCCCGGAGGAATCCGGTCGGCGAGGATGGACACGTCGCTCCGGCCGGTGCCGGGCGCCCGCCGGGGGCTCACCCGGCCACCTCTCTCCCACTTCCGATGAGGGCACCGCCATGACTTCTCGCATCCACGTCGTCCGTGCGGCCTGCGCCGCTGCCATCGTCCTGGCGACCGCCGTCGCCGGGCAGTCCGGCGGGCAGCCCGGTGGGCAGGAGCACCCGCAGGTGCGCGCCACGGGGGCGCTCCACGCGGCAGGACCGGCCGTGGCCGTCGACGGCCTCCTCTGGGACTGACGCAGCCCGGCGTGGAGCTGACCCACATCGCCCTCACCCCTGCCGACCCGGTCGCGGTCCGCCCGCCGGACCGCCGCCAGATCATCGACCTGCTCTGGGCCGCGGCAGCCCCCGGGGAACGCCTGGAGCACGTCAGCGTGCAGGTTCGCCCGCACGGCATCCGCCTCGGGATGTTCACCGTGGCCACGCCCGGACTGACCGCCAGAGCCGCCGCGCTGGCCATCTGCCGCCGCGCGCTCGCGATCTCACCACCGCTCAGCGGCTGGCGCATCGCCGGCGACCCATCCCTTCGACAAGACGTCATCCGTCACAAGACGCAACAGGAGCATCCGTGACCAACCCCTTCGAGGACGAGGACGCCACCTACCTCGTCCTGGTCAACGAGGAGAACCAGCACTCCCTGTGGCCCGACTCCCTCGCGGTCCCCCCGGGCTGGACGGCCACCCACGGCCCGGCCGGACGGCAGGACTGCCTGGACCACATCGAGAACACCTGGACCGACCTGCGCCCGGCGAGCCTGATCGCCGCCCTCAAGGAGGCGTGATCCGATGCCGATCCAGCGCGCCGCCCGTCCCCGGCACTACCTGATGTGCCGCCCCTCCCACTTCACCGTCGACTACCGCATCAACCCGTGGATGGATCCGGCCAAGCCGACCGACACGGCGCTGGCCGTCCTGCAGTGGGAGCGGCTGTACGTCCTCTACCAGGAGCTCGGTCACACCGTCGAACTGGTGGAACCCGTACCCGGCCTGCCCGACATGGTCTACTCCGCCAATGGCGCCACGGTCCTGAACGGCCGTGTCCTGGTGGCCAAGTTCCGGCACGCCGAACGCGCCGCCGAGGCACCCGCCTACCAGGCGTGGTTCGAGCGGCACGGCTACACCGAGGTGCACACCGCCCGCCACGTCAACGAGGGCGAGGGCGACTACCTGGTCGCCGGCGACCGGATCCTGGCCGGCACCGGCTTCCGCACCGACCCGGCCGCGCACGCCGAGGCCGAGCAGGTGCTGGGCGTCCCGGTGGTGAGCCTGACCCTGGTGGACCCGCGCTTCTACCACCTGGACACCGCGCTCGCCGTGCTCGACGACGACGAGATCATGTACTTCCCGGGCGCCTTCTCGCCGGAGTCCCGCGAGATCCTGCGCGAGCTGTACCCCGACGCGCTCCTCGCCACCGAGGCCGACGCCGAGGCCTTCGGGCTGAACGCGATCTCCGACGGACGCCACGTGCTGCTGTCCCAGACCGCGCGCGGCCTCATGGACCGGCTGGCCGAGCGCGGGTTCGAGCCGATCGGCGTCGACCTCTCCGAGCTGTTCAAGGGCGGCGGCAGCGTCAAGTGCTGCACCCTGGAGCTGCGCCACGCTGCACCGGCCCCGGGCGGTGCGCAGTGACCGGCGTACCGACGGACAGCTCACCGGTGAGCGGCGCCCCCCGGGGCAGTGCCCTCGACTGGCGCACGGAACCGGGTGCCCCCGCCACCGTCCAGGCACCCGAGCTGGCCGACGCGGCCGAAGCCCGCGCTTGGCTCGCGGACCACCACGACGACCTGCGGGCCGGACTGCACCGTTACGGGGCGGTGTACCTGCGCGGGCTTCCGGTCCGCAGCGTGGAGGACTTCGCCCTGGTCCGCGACGAGCTGATCCCGCGGGCGACCCCGTACCGGGAGAAGGCCACTCCGCGCAGCGACTTCGGCGGCGGGGTCTTCTCCTCCACGGACCTGCCCGCCGGGCAGGCGATCAGGCCGCACAACGAGAACAGCTACACCCTGACCTTCCCGGGGCTGCTGCTCTTCGGCTGCCTGACCGCGCCCGAGGACGGCGGCGCCACCCCGGTCGCCGACTGCCGCGAGGTGCTGCGCGCCCTTCCGGCCGAGCTGGTCGAGCGGATGCGCGCGTCCGGCTGGATCCTGACCCGCACCTACTCGGAAAGCCTCTCGGTCGCCTGGCAGTCCGCGTTCGGGACGGAGTCCCCCGAGCAGGTCGAGAAGTACTGCGCCGAGAACCACATCTCCTGCGCCTGGGGCGCGGACGGCCTTCTGCGCACCAGCCAGGTGCGGCCGGGGATCGTCCGGCACCCGCACACCGGAGAGGACGTGTGGTTCAACCACCTGGCGTTCTGGAGCCAGTTCTCGCTGGATGACGAGATCCGCGAAGTCCTGCTGGACGAACTCGGGCCGGACGGGCTTCCGTTCAACACCGGGATCGGCGACGGCATCCCGCTGACGGCGGCGGACCTGGAGAGCATCAACACCGCGTACGAGAACGCCACCGTGCGCCGCGCCTGGCAGCCGGGCGACCTCCTGCTGGTCGACAACGTCCTGACCGCGCACGCCCGCGACCCCTTCCGGGGCGAGCGCCGGATCGTGGTCGCCATGGGCGAGCCGGTCTCGGTGTACGACTGCGCACCGACCGTCGCGCCGCGCGCGACCGCCGCCACGGCGGTGTCCCATGGCTGACCCGCAGGCCCTGGTGTGCCGGTTCGTGCAGAGCGCCCGGTCGTTCCCGGACCGGGTCGCGGTGCACGGCGCCGACGGGACCCTCACCTTCGCCGAACTGGGCGAGCGCACGGCCCGGCTGGCCGGGGCGCTGCGCGCGCTCGGCATCGGCCGTGGCGACCGGGTGGGGGTGAGCGTGCCCAGGGGAACGGACTGGGTCGTGGCCCCCCTGGCCGTATGGCGGGCGGGCGCCGCCTACGTGCCGCTCGATCCGGCGTACCCCGACGACCGGCTCGCCTTCGTCGCCGCCGACGCCGGACTGCGCGCGGTGATCTCTGACAGCGGCCGGCCCCCGTGGGCGGACGGCCTGCCGGTGCTGAGCCCCCACCAGCCGGGCCGGCCGGACGAGGAGCCGGACGACGTCGTGGGCGACTCGCCCGCCGCGGCGTACGTCATCTACACCTCGGGGTCGACCGGACGCCCCAAGGGGGTGGAGGTCGCGCACGCGGGCGTCGCCGCACTGGTGGCGGGCCTGGAGGAGCGCGGCGTCTACCCGGCCGGGCAGCGGGTGGTCGGATGGAACGCCAGCCTGTCCTTCGACGCGTCCGTGCAGCAGTGGGTCAGGGTCTGCCGGGGCGACACCCTGGTCGTCCTGACCGACGAGGACCGCACCGACCCCGGCCGGCTGGACGCGCTGCTCGACGAGCACGCCGTGACGGACCTCGACTCCACCCCGTCCCACTGGCAGCTGATCGGTCCGCGGCTACGGCCCGGCCGGGCCCTGCGGCTGCTGCTCGGCGGCGAGCCGGTGCCCGAGCAGCTGTGGCGGTCGCTGGCCCGGGCGGAGTCGCTGGAGGCGTGGAACCTCTACGGTCCGACCGAATGCACCGTCGACGCCACCGCGACCCGCATCACCGGGGACGCCCCACGCCTCGGCGACGGCCTGGCCCACGTACGCGTCCATGTGCTCGACGGCGCGCTCAGGCCCGCCACCAGGGGAGAGCTGTACCTGGCGGGTCCGGCCGTGGCCGTCGGGTACGTCGGAAGGCCGGGACTGACCGCCGAGCGGTTCGTCGCGGATCCGTTCGCCGCCGACGGCACCCGGATGTACCGCACCGGGGACGAGGTCCGGCGCCGGCCGGACGGCGCACTGGAGTTCCTCGGCCGTACCGACCGCCAGATCAAGATCCGTGGGTTCCGGGTGGAGCCCGGCGAGTTGGAGGACCGGCTGCGCGCACACCCCCACGTCACCGCCGCCGTTGCCGCGCTGCGCTCGGGCCCGGACGGGGACACCTTCCTCGCGGCCTACTACGTCGAGGCACCGGGAGGGACGGTGAGCGGCGACGAACTGCGTGCCCACTGTGCCGCCACGCTGCCCGGGCACCTCGTACCGTCCGTCCTCGTGCAGATGGACGCGCTGCCCCTGACCCCGAACGGCAAGCTGGACACCGCCGCGCTGCCCGCCGTCACGTCGGTGCCGAACACCGCCGCACAGCCTCTCCGGACCGAGCTCGAACGGCTGATCGCTGACGTCTGGGCCGATGTGCTCGGCCGCGAAACCGTCCACGCGGACGAGAACTTCTTCGCCCTCGGCGGCCACTCGCTGGTGGCGCTGCGGGTGGTCTCCCGCCTCAAGCGGGACGCCGGGATCGTGCTGCGGACCAAGGATGTCTACCGGTTCCCCCGGCTGAGGGACCTGGCCCGCCACGCGGAGTCGGTCCGTGCGGGAGCGGCCTCGTGAGCGCCCCGGACACCACCGTGGTGCGCCTGAAGCACAGCCGTGACCCGGCCCGCACCCTGGTGTGCCTCGGCTTCTGCGGCGGCGGCACCGCGACCTACCACTCCTGGATCCCGGCGCTGCCGCACGACGTCGACCTGGTGGCGATCTGCTACCCGGGGCGTGAAGGGCGCTTCGCCGAGGAGTACGCGCAGACCTGGACCGAGCTCGCCGCGGACACCGCGCGGGGCGTCGCCTCGGTCGCGGCGCAGGGATCGTACGTCCTGTTCGGCCACAGCATGGGCGGCTGGATGGCCTTCGACGTCACCGCCCGGCTCGCGGCGGCGGGCGTCCCCGTGCCACAGGCCCTGGTCGTCTCCGCCTGCAACGCCCCGGACCGGGGGGTGACCGACCGGGACCGCTTCCTGGCCCAGGGGCAGCGCGACGACGAACTGCTCGACTGGATGCGCACCCACGGCCTGCTGCCCGATCACGTCCTCGATGAACCCGAACTCACCGATATGGCAGTGGAGTTGATGCGTGCCGACCTGTGCGCCCGGGACACCTTCCGCTACACGCCGGGGACCCGGATCGACGTGCCGCTCCAGGTGTTCTCCGGCGACCGGGACCCGGTGATCGGGGACGACGTCGCTTCCCGCTGGGCGGGCCTGACCAGCGGCGCGTTCCGCCACGACGTCCTGCCGGGAGGTCACTTCTACACGCCCGAGACCTGGCGCGACCTCCCGGCCCGGATCGCCTCGCTCACGTCTCCTGCCACCGCCGCCCTATGACGAACGGCCCAACCATGACCTTCTCCCCCGCATTCGGCATCAGCCATGTCGAGTTCCACGTCGCCGACGTCGACTCGGCCGCGGCCGAGCTGACCGACCGCTACGGCTTCCGCCCGGTGGCCCGCGCCTCCTGCGCGCAGGCGCAGTCCCTCGCACTGCGCCAGGGCCGCATCGTCCTGGTCCTCACCCAGGCACGCTCGCCGCACCACCCGGGCGCCGGCTACGTCCTGGCCCACGGCGACGGCGTGGCCGACATCGCGCTGACCGTGGCCGACGTACCCGCCGTCTTCGACGAGGCGGTCTCCCGCGGGGCGGTGCCGCTCGCCGTGCCGCGCCGCCACCCCGACGGCCGGACCACGGCGGTGCTGGCCGGATTCGGCGACGTGGTGCACACGCTCGTCGATCCCGGGCCCACCGCACTCCCGCCGGGCTTCACCGCGCTGCCGGACGCCGCGCAGGACCGCGGCGACGAACTCCTGGAGGAAATCGACCACTTCGCCGTCTGTCTGCCGTCCGGGGAACTGGAGCGCACGGTGGACTTCTACACGCGGGTGCTCGGCTTCCGCATGATCTTCCAGGAGCTGATCAGGGTCGGTGCCCAGGCCATGGACTCCAAGGTGGTGCAGAGCGCCTCCGGCGAGGTCACCCTGACCCTGATAGAGCCCGACACGAGCGCCGAGCCCGGCCAGATCGACCGCTTCCTGGCCGAACACGGCGGCGCCGGCGTCCAGCACGTGGCCTTCGCCTCCCGCGACATCGTCCGGGCCGTCGGAACGCTGCGCGAGCGCGGCGTCGAGTTCCTGAGCGTCCCCGACGCCTACTACACGATGCTCGCCGACCGCCTCGAACTGACCCGGCACAGCACCTCCGAGCTGCACGGGATCAGCGTCCTGGTCGACGAGGACCACGACGGCCAGCTGTTCCAGATCTTCACCCGCTCCACCCATCCGAGGCGCACGCTGTTCCACGAGGTGATCGAGCGCTTCGGCGCCCGCACCTTCGGCAACGGCAACATCAAGGCGCTGTACGAAGCCGTCGAGGCGGAGCGCCTGAGCGCCGGGGCGGTGCCGCGGTGAGCGATCACGGCACGGGCCGCGACCCCGTACGGCTGGAGGAGTTCGCCGAACTCGCCCGCCGGACACTGCCCCGGGAGGTCTGGGACTTCATCGAGGGCGGCAGCGGCGAGGAACTGACCCTGGCCGCCAACCGCGCCGCACTGGACCGGATCGGGATCGTGCCCCGGGTCCTCGTCGGCGGGACGGGGAGCGACACCGCAACCGAACTCCTCGGCGCCCGCGCGACCCTGCCGGTCGCCGTCGCACCGATGGCGTACCAGCGGCTGGTCCACCCCGAGGGCGAACTCGCCACCGCCCGCGCGGCCGCGGCCGCGGGCGTGCCGTTCACCGTGAGCACGCTGAGCAGCCAACCGGTCGAGGCCGTCACCGCGCTGGGCGGCACCACCTGGTTCCAGCTCTACTGCCAGCAGGACCCGGCGGCCACGACGGAGCTGGTCCGGCGCGCCGAGGAAGCCGGCTGCGCGGCGCTGATGGTCACGGTGGACGTGCCCTCGATGGGCCGACGGCTGCGCGACCTGCGCAACGGCTTCGCGCTGCCCACCGACGTGGCGGCCGTCCACCTCGACCCGGCCGGTACCCGCCGGGCCCGGGAGCGGCAGCCCGGTGTCTCGGCCGTGGCGCAACACACGGCCGAGACCTTCGCCCGCTCCCTGGGCTGGGACGATCTCGCCCGGCTCCGCGGCGAGACGCGGCTGCCCCTGATCGTGAAGGGGATCCTCGATCCGGGCGACGCCGCCACCGCCGCCTCCGTCGGCGCCGACGCCATCGTCGTCTCCAACCACGGCGGCCGCCAACTGGACGGCGCGGTGGCCAGCGTGGACATGCTGCCCGCCGTACGCGAAGCCGTCCCCGCCCGCTGCCAAGTGCTGCTGGACAGCGGGATCCGCAGCGGCACCGACGTCCTCAAGGCCCTGGCACTCGGCGCGAGCGGCGTCCTGCTGGGCCGGCCCGTCCTGTGGGGCCTGGCCGCCGACGGCGAGCAGGGGGTGAGCCGGGTCCTGCGCCTGCTGCGCACCGAACTGCGCTTCGCCCTGGAGCTGTCCGGCTGCACCGGCCCGGCCGACGCACCGTGGCTCTCGGTCCGGGGGGCGGCCCGATGACCGCACCCGTGGTGCTGGACCGCGCGGATCTGCACGCCTCGCTCGCCGACCCGGCCCTACTGTCGATGAACTTCCTCAACGAGGTGGCCGGCCGCTTCCCCGAGGCGGTCTCCTTCGCCCCCGGCCGGCCCACCGAGGACCTCTTCGACCCGGCCGATCTGCACCGCTACCTCGACACCTACTGCCGCCACCTGGCCGAGCACAAGGGCTACGACGAGGCCCGGGTACGGCGGGAGCTGTTCCAGTACGGCCGCACCAAGGGAATCGTCCACGAACTCATCGCCCGGCAGCTCGAACGGGACGAGGGCATCACCGTGGACCCGGAGGCCATCGTGGTCACCGTGGGCGCCCAGGAGGCACTGTGGCTGGTGCTGCGCGCCCTGCGCGCGACCGACCGTGACGTCGTGCTCGCGGTGGACCCCACCTACGTCGGCCTGACCGGCGCCGCCCGCCTGGTGGACCTGCCCGTGCGGCCGGTCCACGAAGGCCCCCGGGGTGTCCGCCCCGAGGACGTGCTGGAGCGGATCCGGGAGGTCCGCGCGGCGGGTGAGCGGCCCCGGGCGCTGTACCTGGTGCCCGACTTCTCCAACCCCAGCGGCCACTCCATGAACGTGCGGACCCGTCACCGGCTGCTGGAGATCGCCGCCCAGGAGGACATCCTCCTCCTGGAGGACAACCCCTACGGCTACTTCCGGGCAGCCGAGAGCGGCAGGCCCCCGACGCTGAAGGCGCTCGACACCGGGCAGCGCGTGGTCTACCTCGGGTCGCTGGCGAAGACCTGCTTCCCCGGCGCCCGGGTGGGATTCGCCGTGGCGGACCAGCGCGTCGTGGGCTCGGAGGAGACCCTGCTCGCCGACGAGCTGTCGCGGGCCAAGAGCATGGTCACCGTCAACACCTCACCGGTGAGCCAGGCCCTGGTGGGAGGCATGCTGCTGGAACACGGCGGCAGCCTGCTGCACGCCAACCGGCGCCAGATCGGCATCTACCGGCGCAACCTCGGCTGTCTCCTCCAGGGCCTGCACCGACGCTTCGCCGAACTGCCCGGGGTGCGCTGGAACACCCCCGCGGGCGGCTTCTTCGTGGTGCTCACCGTGCCGTTCCCCGTCACCGACGAACTGCTCGAACACGCCGCCGTACGGCACGGCGTGCTCTTCACCCCGATGCGCCACTTCAGTGACAACGACCGCACCGGCCGCCAACTGCGACTCTCCTGCAGCTCCTTGACCCCTGACCAGATCGAGAAGGGGCTGGACCGGCTGGCCGCCCTGATCGCCGAGTGCACCTCGACGCCGGGTGCCTGACCCCGCGACGGACACGACCCGAGAAGGGACTTCCATGTACACCGAAGCGAGCGGTTCACGGCGGTCGCTCATCCACCCCCTGCTCGCCGCCGTCCGCCGCCACCATGCCTCGGTGGCGGTCGTCGACCGCGGCGTCCAGCACACCTACGCCGAACTCGACCAGCTGTCCGCCGAGATCGCCGGCGGCCTCGCCGCCCGCGGCCTGGGACCGGGCAACGTCGTCGCCGTCCACGGCCACCGGTCCTGGACACGCTGCGCCGCCGTGCTCGGCGCCTGGCGGGCCGGGGCCGGCGTGGTCTGCGTCGACCCCGGCATGCCCGCGCCCCGGGCCGCGAAGATCACCCGGTTCAGCGACCTCGTGCTGCGCGCTGACGACGCCGGGCCGACCGGCCCGGACGGCAGCGAGCACACCGTCGACGAGGTGCGCGGCAACCCGCTGGAGGTACCCCGCGAAGGACCGGTCGGCTACGTCATCCCCACCTCGGGATCCACCGGCGAGCCCAAGTCGGTGGCCGTGCCGCCGGGAGTCCTGGCCGCCCTCGGCGACTGGCACGTCCGGCACTGGTCCTACGACCGCCCGCCGCACACCCTGCAGGCGGCGTCCATCGGCTTCGACGTGGGCTACGAGGAACTCGTCGCCACCTGGCTCGCCGGAGCCCGGCTGGTCGTCGTGGACGACCACCAGCGCCAGGACCCCTTCACGCTGATGGACGTGATCCGCGAGCACCGGGTGGCCCGGCTCTTCCTGCCGGTGGTCGGCCTGCACGCGCTGGCCACGGCCGCCGCGTTCGAACCGGAAGCGATGCCCGACCTGCGGGAGATCGCCGTGGCTGGCGAGCGCCTGGTCGTCAACGCCGAGGTGCGCAGCTTCTGCGCGTCGGGCGGCGTCACCCTGGTCAATGAGTACGGGCCCAGCGAGACCCACGTCGTCACCCAGCACCGGCTGACGCCCCACCAGGCCGCCGACTGGCCCGACCACCCGCCGATCGGACGCGCGGTCGCCGGAGCGGAACTGCTCCGCCACGCGGACGGCGCGCTGCGGCCCTTCGCCCCGGGCGAGGAGGGCGAACTGATGGTTGCCGGCGACAGCGTCGGCCTCGGCTACCTCGGCGACCAGGAGCTCACCGACGCCAGGTTCCGCACCCTGCCGCACGACGACGGCACGGCGCGCCGCTGCTACGCCACCGGCGACCTGGTCCGCTTCGACGGCACCGACTTCCACTTCGTGGCACGGGCCGACGACCAGCTCAAGGTGAACGGCTACCGCGTCGAGCCCGGCGAGGTCGAAGCGGTCCTCAACGCGCTGCCGGGCGTGCGCCGGGCCGTGGTGGTGGCCGTGGAGGTTGCCGGCTCCCGCCGGCTCGCCGCCGCCTACACCCCCACGGCAACCGACGGCACGCAGCCCGAACTGCTCGCCGCGCACTGCGCCGCGCACCTGCCCGCGTACATGGTGCCCAAACACTTCCACGCATTGGAGGAACTGCCGGTGACCGCGAACGGAAAGGTCGACCGGGCACGGCTGCGCACGCTGTTCGGCACGGTCCGCACCGCCTGAGAAGACCGCGACAGAACGAGAACGAGCGAGAACAAGGCAGACAACGATGGAGAACGACGTGACAACGCCGGAGCAGATCCTGTGCGGCGTACTGGCGGACCTGTTCGCGATACCGCAGGTCCGACCGCAGGACGGCTTCGTCCGGCTGGGCGGCGACAGCATCATCGCCGTCCAGGTCGTCGGTGCCGCCCGCCGGGCCGGACTGGCCGTCACCGTCCGCGACGTGCTGACCCGGCCGGACGTGGCGGCCCTGGCCACCACCGCCCGACCGCTGTCGCCCGCCCGCCGGGCCGGCGAGGACGACGGCATCGGGCCGATCCGGCCGACGCCGATCATGCACTGGCTTCGCGAGCGCGGCGGACCGGCCGACAGCTACTACCAGTTCCTGGTGGTGCGCACCCCGGCGGAACTGACCGAGGAGGCCGCGCACACGGTGCTGCAGGCCGTCCTCGACCGGCACGACATGCTCCGGCTGCACACGGTCGACGGAGTGCCGCACACCCGGGCGGCCGGCACCGTCAGGGCCGAAGACTGCCTCCTCCGGGTCCGGACGGACGGCGCGGAAACCGCCCGCGAGGTGGAACGGGAGGTGCACGCGGCCCGGGACCGCCTGTCGACCGAGGACGGCGTGCTCGTCCGGGCTGTCTGGTTCGACGCGGGCCCGGACCGGCCCGGCCGCCTCGCCCTCGTCGTCAACCACCTGGTCGTCGACGGAATCTCCTGGCGGGTGCTGACCGGCGACCTGGCGCAGGCATGGGCGGCGGTCACGGCCGGCCGCGCGCCACGCCTCGACCCCGTGCCCACCTCCTTCCGCCGCTGGTCCGAACTGCTCGCGGCGGAAGCCGCCGATGACCGGAGCGCCGCCGAACTCCCGTACTGGAGCGACGTGCTGCGCCCGGGAGCCGACACCATAGGCCGCCGCCCCATCGACCCGGCCCGCGACCACGAGGACCTGGCCGCACACCTCGCCCTGAGCCTTCCCGCCGCCACGGTCGGACCGCTGCTGACGTCGGTGCCCGACCGGCTGGGCGCGGACACCAACGAGCTGTTGCTGACCGGCCTCGCACTCGCCCTGGCCCGCTGGCCGGTCTGCGGGCCGAGCCTCCTGGTGGACCTGGAGGGGCACGGCCGCGAGGAGATCCCCGCCGAGGCCGATCTCTCCCGCACGGTCGGCTGGTTCACCACCCTCTTCCCCACCCGCTTCACGCTGGACGGACTGGACGCACCCGACGCCGCGCACGGCGGCCCCACCATCGCCCTCGCCCTGCGGCGGGTGAAGGAACAGCTGCGCGCGATCCCCCGCAAGGGGCTCGGCTACGGCCTGCTGCGCCACCTCGACCCGCACGCCCGCCAGGTGCTGGCCGCCACGGACCCGGCGCAGCTCGGCTTCAACTACCTCGGCCGTTTCGGCGGGGCAGGCGACGCCGACTGGCAGCTGCTGCCCGAGTACGGTGCCCGGCTGGACGCCCCCGGCCCCGGCATGCCCATGGCGCACCCCGTCGAGGTCAACGCGTTCGTCCTCGACTCGGCGGACGGGCCCGTCCTGCACGCCGACTGGGCCTGGGCGCGGGGCGTGCTCGACGAGCCGCAGGTACGCGCACTCGCCGAGTCCTGGTTCCGGATGCTCACCGCCCTCGTCGCGTACGCCGCCCGTCCGGATGCTGGCGCCGCGGTCGCCGCCGATCTCACGCTCTCCACGATCGACCAGGACGAGCTGGACGATCTCGCAGCCGCCCTCGACGTCCTCTGACGCACTCCAGAAAGCGAACCCAGCCCATGAACACCAGCCAGCCGGCGATCGAGGACGTCCTGCCGCTCTCCCCGCTGCAGGAGGGCATGCTCTTCCACTCCGGATACGACCCGGAGTCGAAGCACCTCTACATCGCGCAGTTCACGGTCGACCTGGACGGCGCGCTCGACCCGGACCGGCTCAAGGAGGCCGCCGAGGCCCTGTTGCGCCGCCACGCCAACCTCCGGGTCGCCTTCACGCACCGCAGGAACGGCGACCCCGTCCAGGTGGTCCGCCGCGACATGCCGCTGGCCTGGCAGGAGCACGACCTCGGCGGCCTCGACGCACCGGCCGCCGAGGCCCGTGCCGCCGAACTGACCGAGCAGGACTGGGCCCTGGGCGTGGACAGCCGCCGCCCGCCGCTGCTGCGCTTCACCCTCGTCAGGCTCGGCGCCACACGGCACCGGCTCCTGGTGACTGCCCATCACCTGCTTCTGGACGGCTGGTCGTTCGGACTGCTCTTCCGCGAACTGTTCACCCTCTACGGGAACGGCGAACTGCCGCCCGTCCGGCCGTACCGCACCTACCTGACCCATCTGGCGCAGCGCGACCGCCCGGCGGCCGAGCAGGCCTGGCGCACCGTACTGGCCGGTCTCGACCAGCCCACCCGGCTCGCTCCGGGCGGCCAGGTGTCGCCCGGGGCCACCCCGGAGGACGTGGTCCTGCACCTGGACGAGCAGCAGACGGCGGCCCTGACCGCCCGGGCCCGGGAGTGCGGCCTGCTGCTCACCAGCGTGATCCAGGGCGCCTGGGCCGTCCTGCTCGCGCGCAGCACTGGCCACGACGACGTCGTGTTCGGCTGCACGGTCAGCGGCCGGCCCGCGGAACTGGCCGGCTCCGACCAGATGATCGGCATGCTCATCAACACCGTGCCGGTCCGCGCCCGGATCGACGGATCCGCCCCGCTGCGCGAGACGTGCCGGGCGCTGCAGCACCAGCGCGCCGACCTGGCCGACCACGACCACCTCGGACTGACCGAGCTCCAGCGCCTGGCCGGTTCCCCGGCCGCCCTCTTCGACACGAACCTGGTCTTCGAGAACTTCCCGATGAGCGACTACGCGCTCGACCTGCCGGGCGTCGACCTGGACGCGCGGATCCGGTTCCGGGACACCACGCACTTCCCGCTCACCCTGGTGGTCGAGCCGGGCGCCTCACTCGGGCTCAGGCTCAGCCACCACCCCGAACTGCTCGACCGGGCGCGGACGGCGGAACTCGGCGCCCGGCTGGTGCGGCTGCTGGAGCGGTGGGTGGCCGACCCCGACGTCCCGGTCAGTGCCCTCGACAGCCTCACCGCCCAGGAGCGGGGCCGCGTCCTCGTGGACTGGAACGACACCGCCGCCGACTTCCCCGCCCAAGCCCTGCCCGAACTGATCGAGGCCCAGGTCGCCCGCACCCCCGAGGCCACCGCCGTCGTCTTCGAGGGGCAGCACCTGAGCTACCGCGCGCTGGACGAGCGCGCCGGCCGGCTGGCGTCCGTGCTGACCGCCCGTGGCATCGGGCCCGAGAGCCTGGTCGCGGTCGCGCTGCCGCGCTCCCTGGACCTGATCGTCGCCCTGTGCGCCGTGCTCAAGGCCGGCGCCGCGTACCTGCCCGTCGACCTCGGCCAGCCCGCGGCGCGCAACCTCGGCATCATGGCGGACGCCGCTCCGGCACTGCTGCTGAGTTCCGGCTGGCAGGCGCCGGGGACGCCGACCCTGCGACTGGACGCCCCGCTCCCCGAGGCCGAGCCCGCTCCCCGGCCCGCCCTCGACCCCCGCCACCCCGCCTACGCCATCTTCACCTCGGGCTCCACCGGCCGTCCCAAGGGCGCCCTGGTCTCCCACGAGGCCATCGTCAACCGGCTGGAGTGGATGCAGCGCACCTACCGGCTCGGTCCCGACGACCGCGTGCTGCAGAAGACGCCGTGCGGCTTCGACGTGTCGGTGTGGGAGTTCTTCTGGCCGCTGCTGACCGGCGCCACCCTGGTGGTGGCCCGACCCGACGGCCACCAGGACCCGTCGTACCTGGCCGAGCTGATCGAACGCGAGTCCGTCACCACCGCGCACTTCGTGCCGTCCATGCTGGACGCGTTCCTGAGCGGGCCGGACGCGTCGCGGGCCCGCTCGCTGCGCCGGGTGATCAGCAGCGGCGAAGCGCTCTCCCCCCACACCCAGGAGACGTTCTTCCGCACCCTCCCGGACACCGAGCTCCACAACCTCTACGGCCCGACCGAGGCCGCCGTCGACGTCACCCTCTGGGCCTGCCGGCCCGGCCCCGGCCCCGTCCCGATCGGACGCCCCGCCGCCAACACCCGTGCGTACGTGCTCGACGACCGGCTCGAACCGGCCGCGCCCGGCACGGCCGGTGAGCTCTACCTGGCCGGCGTCCAGCTGGCACGCGGCTACCTCGGCCGGCCCGGCCTGACCGCCGAGCGGTTCGTGGCCTGCCCCTTCGCGCCGGGTGAGCGCATGTACCGCACCGGTGACCTGGTGCGCTGGCGCCCGGACGGCGTCCTGGAATACCTGGGACGCACCGACGACCAGGTGAAGATCCGCGGCTTCCGGATCGAGCTGGGCGAGGTGCAGAACGCCGCCGCGGGCTGCGACGGCGTCGCCCACGCGGCCGTCGTCGTCCGCGAGGACCGGCCGGGCGATCCGCGGCTGGTCGCCTACGTGGTGCCGGCCACGGGCGCCGACCCGACGCCCGCCGCGCTGCGCCGCGCCCTGGCCGCCGTGCTGCCGGAGCACATGGTGCCGGCGGTGGTCGTCCTCGACGCCCTGCCGGTGACGCCGAACGGGAAGCTCGACCGACGGGCCCTGCCCGCACCCGGCCACCGCGCGGGCGGCCGCGCCGGGCGTACCGCCCACGAGGAGGTCCTGGCAGGCCTGTTCGCCGCGGTGCTGGGCCTGCCCGAAATCGGCGTGGACGACGACTTCTTCGACCTGGGCGGCCACTCCCTGCTGGCCATGCGCCTGGTGACCCGGGTGCGCGGCGCCCTCGGCGTGGAACTGGGGGTCCGCGAGGTCTTCAACACCCCCACGGTCGCGGGCCTCGCTGCCCGCCTCGACGGCGCGGGCGGCGCCCGCCCGGCGCTGCGGCCCGCGCAGCGCCCCGCCCGGCTGCCGCTGTCCGCCGCCCAGCGGCGGCTGTGGTTCCTCGACCGCCTCGACGGGCCGAACCCCGCCTACCACAGCGCGGTGGCCGCCCGGCTCAGCGGCCCGCTCGACGTGCCCGCGCTGCGCGCGGCGCTGGTCGACCTCGCCGAACGGCACGAGATCCTGCGCACCGTCTACCCGGAGGTGGGCGGCGAGCCGTGCCAGCGCGTGCTGCCCGCGGCCCCGTTGGAGCTGGAGATCCTCGACGCTGCCCGGGCCGACGTGGCCGAGGTCGCGGGCCGCGCCTTCGACCTGGCCGTGGCCGCCCCGGTCCGCGCCGCCCTGCTGACGGCCGGGCCCGACGAGCACACCCTGGTCCTGGCGCTCCACCACATCGCCACCGACGGCGAGTCCTGGGGACCGCTGCTCGGCGACCTCGCGGCGGCGTACGCGACCCGGCGGGAGGGCCGGGAGCCGGACTGCGCACCGCTGCCGGTGCAGTACGCCGACTACACGCTCTGGCAGCGGGACCTGCTGGAGGGCGTGGGGGAGGAGCAGCTCGCCCACTGGCGCGAGGCGCTGTCCGGGCTGCCCGAGGAGCTGGCACTGCCCGCCGACCGCCCCCGCCCGGCGGTGGCCGGCCCGGCGGGCGACGCGGTCGCCTTCGACCTGGACGCCGCACTCACCGGCGAGCTCGAAGCGCTGGCACGGGAACACGGCTGCACCCTGTTCATGGTGCTCCAGGCGGCGCTCGCGGTGCTGCTGTCCCGCCTCGGCGCGGGCACGGACATCCCGGTGGGAACGGTGGCCGCGGGCCGCTCGGACGAGGCGCTGGACGACCTCGTCGGCTTCTTCGTCAACACCCTGGTCCTGCGCACCGATGTCTCGGGCGACCCCGCCTTCGGCGAGCTGCTGCACCGGGTACGGGAGACCGACCTGGCCGCGTTCGCCCACCAGGACGTGCCCTTCGAACAGGTCGTCGAGGCGGTCAACCCGCGCCGCTCGCTGGCCCGTCACCCCCTCTTCCAGGTGGCGCTGACCCTGCGGCGCGCGGCGTCCACGGCCGCCGTGGAGCTGGCCGGGCTCACCGCCGACACCACGGAAGTCGACGTCACCGAGGCCGAGTTCGACCTCGCGTTCCAGTTCACCGAGGAGGACGGCCCGGCGGGCGGGCTGCGCGCCGTGGCCAAGTACCGCACCGAGCTCTTCGACCGCGACACCGTCCGCACACTCGGCGCACGGCTGCGCACGGTCCTGGAGTCGGTGGTCTCCCGGCCGCGCGCACGGGTGTCGGAGCTGGAGCTGCTGCTGCCGGGGGAGCACACCCGGCTGGTCGGGGAGCGGCCGGCCGCCGCGCCGTCGCGCCCGGATACCCCCGGGGGAGTCCACCTGGCGTTCACCCGCCAGGCGGCCCGCACCCCTGACGACGTCGCGCTCAAGGCCGGACCGGTCGAGCTGACGTACCGCGAGCTCGACGAGCGCGCGAACCGGCTCGCACACCGGCTGACCCGGATCGGTGTCGGCACCGAGACCCCGGTCGGCGTGCTGATGGGGCGTTCCCCCGACGTGGTCGTGGCGATGCTGGCCGTTCTCAAGGCCGGCGGCGCCTACGTACCGCTGCACACCGGCCACCCCGCCACGCGCATCCAGCGGATCCTCGACGACGCCGGCTGCCCGGTCCTGCTGGTGGACGAGCGGTTCCACCGGCTGGGACTCAACTGCGGGCAGACCGTCCTCGTGAGCGGAGCCGAGGCCGACGGCCCGGCCGGAACCGGCGACAGCGACCCCGCCACCCCGCCGGCGCGGTGCCACCCCGACCAGCTGGCCTACCTCATGCACACCTCGGGCTCCACCGGCGAGCCCAAGGGCGTCGCCGTCACCCACCGGGACGTCCTGGACCTGGTGGCGGACCGCAGCTGGCACACCGGCGGACCCCAGCGCGTGCTGTTCCACGCCCCGCACGCCTTCGACATCGCCGACTACGAGCTGTGGGTGGCCCTCCTGTCCGGCTGGCAGGTGGTCGTCGCCCCCGAGGGCGAACTCACCGTCGCCGCACTCGGTGCACTCATCCGCGACGAGCGGATCACGGCCGTCCACCTCACCGCCGGACTGTTCCGGGTGGTCGCCGAGGAGCACCCCGGCATCCTGGCCACCGTGCGCGAGGTGCTGACCGGCGGCGACGTGGTCAGCCCCGCCGCGGTACGGGCGGTGCAGGCCGCCTGCCCGGCCACGGCCATCCGCCACCTGTACGGCCCGACCGAGGTGACCCTCTGCGCGACCTCCCACCTCGTCACCGGCCACGCCGACGGCCCGGTGCCGATCGGCCGGCCGCTGGACGACACCCGCGTCCACGTGCTCGACGACCGGCTGCGCCCAGTGCCGCCCGGCACCCCCGGCGAGCTGTACGTCGCCGGTGCCGGAGTGGCGCGCGGCTACCACCGGCGGCCGGCGACGACCGCCCAGCGCTTCGTCGCCGACCCCTTCGGCGCACCCGGGACCCGGATGTACCGCACCGGCGACCTGGCCCGTCTGCGGACGGACGGCCTGCTGGAATTCCTCGGCCGGGCCGACGAACAGGTGAAGGTCCGCGGCTTCCGGGTCGAGCCGGGCGAGGTCGAGGCCGCGCTCGCCGCCTGCCCGGGCGTACGCCAGGCCGTGGTCACCGCCAGGGCGGCCGGGGACGGCGAGAAGCGGCTGGTCGGCTACGTGGTCGGCGCACTCTCCCGGTCCGACGTGCGTGCCCGGCTCGCCGGCCTGCTGCCGGACTACATGATCCCCGCGCACATCGTCGTCCTGGACGACCTGCCGCTGACCGCCAACGGCAAGGTGGACTACCGGGCCCTGCCCGAACCCGCGCCGTCCACCGCGGGCGGCCGCCCGCCGCGCACCCCCCGGGAGGAGATCCTGGCGGGTCTCTTCGCCGAGCTCCTGGACCTCGACGCCGTCGCCGCCGACGCCGGCTTCTTCGACCTGGGCGGCCACTCCCTGCTCGCGACCAGGCTGGTCAGCCGCGTCCGCACGGCCCTGGGCGTCGAACTGTCGCTGCGGGACGTCTTCCGGGCGCAGACCGTCGCCGCGCTGGCCGAGCTGGCGGGCCGCGCCGGGCACGCCCGGCCGCCACTGCGCCGGACACCGTGCGCGCAGGAGCCCCCGCTGTCCTTCGCCCAGCACCGGCTGTGGTTCGCCCAGCAGGCGCAGGAGCAGTCCGCGGACCACAACGTCCCCTTCGCCTACCGGTTGCACGGCCCGCTGGACGTGGCCGCCCTGAACGCGGCACTCGGCGATCTCACCGCCCGCCACGACGTGCTGCGGACCCTGTTCGACGAGATCGACGGGGAACCCCGGATCCGGCTGCGCACCGCGGCACAGGCACCGGTGACGCTGCAGTGCGAGCGCCTCACCGAGGCGGACCTGCCCGGGGCCGTACGCGAGGCGGCGGGCCACCACTTCGACCTCGCGCAGGACCTGCCCCTGCACGTCCGGCTGTTCGACCTGGGCGGCGACGCATGGGTGCTGGTGCTGGTGGTGCACCACATCGCGACCGACGGCTGGTCCTGGGCGCCCCTGCTGGGCGACCTGGCGACCGCCTACGCGGCCCGGCGGGAAGGCCGTGCGCCCGACTTCGAGCCGCTCCCGGCGCAGTACACCGACTACACCCTGTGGCAACGCGAGCTGCTCGGGGACGAGCACGACCCGAACAGCCTGATCCGCCGCCAACTGGACTTCTGGAGGAAGGAACTGGCCGACGCCCCGGCCGAGCTGGCCCTGCCCCACGACCGGCCCCGGCCGGCCGTGGCGAGCTTTGAGGGCGGCTCCGTCCCGGTGGAGCTCGACGCGGACCTCCACGCCCGCCTGCTGGAACTGGCCCGGCAGCACGGCTGCACCCTGTTCATGGCGCTCCAGGCCGGCCTCGCGGTTCTGCTGTCGCGCCTGGGCGCGGGCACTGACATCCCCATCGGCACCGTGGTCGCGGGCCGCTCGGACGAAGCACTCGACGACCTCGTCGGCTTCTTCGTCAACACCCTCGTGCTGCGCACCGACGTCTCCGGCGAGCCCACCTTCACCGACCTCCTGCACCGGGTGCGCGAGACCGACCTCGCCGCGTACGAGCACCAGGACGTGCCCTTCGAACGGGTCGTGGTCGACCTCAACCCCGAACGCTCCCTGGCCCGCCACCCCCTCTTCCAGGTGCTGCTCCAGGTACAGAACGAGCCCCCGGCCCTGCCCCGTCTGGCAGGCCTCGACGCACAGGCGCACCCCGTCGAGTGGCAGGTGTCGAAGTTCGACCTGGGCGTCGACCTCGGCGAACAGCGCGCGGCGGACGGCAGCCCGCTCGGCCTCACCGGCGAACTCACCTATGCCGCCGAACTGTTCGACCACCGGACCGCCGAGCGGCTGGCGCAGGACCTGGCCGCCGTCCTGCGGAATCTCGCGGCCGACCCCGGGCAGCCGGTGGGCACGCTCGCGCGACTGCCGCACCCCGCCCAGGACCGGCCGTCCGAGAACGCGGCCGCACCGGACACCGGCGACGGGACCGAACAGCGGGTCCGCGAGCTGTACGCGCAGGTGCTCGGCAAGGAGTCGGTCGGCCCCGACGACAACTTCTTCGCCCTCGGCGGCCACTCGCTGCTGGTGACCCGCCTCATCAGCCGGATCCGGGCGGAGCTGGGCCGCGAGCTGAAGATCCGCGACCTGTTCCAGAACCCCACGCCGGCCACCACCGCCGCCCGACTGGACGCCGCACCCCTGGCGCGCCCCGCACTGCGCCCCACGAAGTCCTGAACCCGACCGTCGCACACTCGCACGTCCCAGGAGGTCCTGTGTTTCCCGTTTCGTTCGCCCAGCGGCGGCTGTGGTTCCTCAACCAGATGGGCGAGACCGGCTCGGCCTACAACTGCCCGCTGGCCACCCGGCTGCACGGCCCGCTCGACGTGGCCGCCCTCGGCGAGGCGCTCGGCGACCTCGCCGCCCGCCACCACGTGCTGCGAACCGTGTTCCCCGAGGCCGACGGAGAGCCTGTGCAGCAGGTGTCGGACCGCCTCCCGCACCTCCGGGTCACCCGGACAACGGAGGCGGACCTCGCGACCGCCCTCGCCGAAGAGGCCGGGCACGTCTTCGACCTCACCACTGAACTCCCGCTCCGGGCAGAGCTGTTCGAGCTGGGCGGCGACCAGTGGGTGCTGCTGCTGGTCGTGCACCACATCGCGACGGACGGCTGGTCGTGGGCGCCCCTGCTCGGCGACCTGGCCGCCGCCTATGCGGCCCGGCACGAGGCCCGGGCGCCCGACTTCGAGTCGCTGCCGGTGCAGTACACCGACTACACGCTCTGGCAGCGGCAGGTCCTGGGGGAGGACGACGACCCCGACAGCCTGATCACCCGCCAACTCGACTTCTGGAAGAAGGAACTGGCAGGATCCCCCGCGGAACTCGCCCTGCCCCACGACCGGCCCCGGCCGGCCGTGGCGAGCTTCGCGGGCGGCTCCTTCCCCGTCACGCTGCACGCCGAACTGCACGCACGGCTGCTCGACCTGGCACGGGAACACGGTTGCACGCTGTTCATGGTGCTCCAGGCCGGCCTTGCCGTCCTCCTGTCCCGCCTCGGTGCGGGCACCGACATCCCCGTCGGCACGGTCGTCGCGGGCCGATCGGACGAGGCACTGGACGACCTGGTCGGCTTCTTCGTCAACACCCTGGTCCTGCGCACCGACATATCCGGCGACCCCACCTTCACCGAACTCCTCCACCGCGTACGCGAGGCCGACCTCGCCGCCTACGAGAACCAGGACGTCCCCTTCGAGCGGGTCGTCGAGGCGCTCAACCCCGAGCGCTCCCTGGCCCGCCACCCCCTCTTCCAGGTGATGATGACGCTGGAGAGCGGACAAGGCCCGGCGTTCACCCTGCCCGGCACGCGCTGCGCCGAGCAACCGGTCGGCTGGGACATCGCCAAGTTCGACCTGACGGTGGACTTCCACGAGCAGACGGGCAGCGACGGCACCCCGGCCGGGGTCACCGGAGCACTGGAGTACGCGACGGACCTCTTCGACCGCGAGACGGCCACGGACCTGGCGGCCGGCATCGCCCGCGTACTGGAGCGCCTGGCCGCCGACCCCGGCGTGCCGCTCTCCCACGTCGACCCCCTCTCCGCCGAACAGCGCGAGCAGGTTCTGATCCACTGGAACGACACCGCGGTCCCCGTCCCGCCGCAGACCCTCCCGGAGCTGTTCGAGGCGCAGGCCGCCCGCACCCCCGACGAAACTGCCCTGGTCTTCCAGGACACGGCCCTGAGCTTCGCCGAACTCGACGCACGCGCCAACACCCTGGCCCACCGCCTCGCCGACCACGGGGTCGGCCCCGAGCACCTCGTCGCACTGGCCCTGCCCCGCTCCGCCGTCTCGGTGATCGCACTCCTCGCAGTGCTCAAGGCCGGCGCCGCGTTCGTGCCGGTCGACACCGACTACCCGCCCGAGCGCATCGCCCGCCTGCTGCGCACCACGACCACCGTCGTCACGGACCTCGCCACCACGGCGACCCTCCCTGACACCGGCGCCACCCACGTCCTCGCCGACGCCCCCGGCCACTTCCCGGACACACCCCTCGGCCATGAGATCCACCCCCACAGCGCCGCCTACGTCATCCACACCTCCGGATCCACCGGCGAACCCAAGGGCGTGGTGATCGACCACGCCGGACTGCGCAATCTTTACGCCTTCCACCGAGCCGGCGTCATCTCCCGCGCACAGGAGATCGGCAACGGCCGAAGGATGCGCATGGCACTCACCGCCGCGCTCTCCTTCGACACCTCCTGGGAGGGCCTGCTCTGGATGGTCGCGGGCCACGAACTCCACCTGATCGACGACGACACCCGCCGCGACGCCGCCGCCCTGGTCCGGCACATCGCCCGCTCAGGCATCGACGCCCTC
The DNA here is from genome assembly GCF_044546945.1 of Kitasatospora sp. NPDC053057. Taxonomy (NCBI): domain Bacteria; kingdom Bacillati; phylum Actinomycetota; class Actinomycetes; order Kitasatosporales; family Streptomycetaceae; genus Kitasatospora; species Kitasatospora sp. NPDC053057. The sequence goes on from NZ_JBITZP010000011.1 coordinate 160,509, forward strand.
GACGTCACCCCGACCTACGCCGAGCAACTGGTCGAGGAGGGACTGCTGGACGACCCCGCGCACCGACCCCAGGTGCTGCTGCTGGGCGGTGAAGCGGCGGGCGCAGCCCTGTGGACCCGGGTCCGCGAGGCCGACGGGATGCTGTGCCACAACCTCTACGGCCCCACCGAGTGCAGCGTCGACACCCTGTGGTGGGACGCGGCCCACAGCGAGCAGCCGCTGGTGGGACGCCCGATCGCCAACACCCGCGCCTACGTGCTCGACGACCGGCTGCGCCCGGTCGCCCCCGGCGTACCCGGCGAGCTGTACCTGGCCGGCCCGAGCCTGGCCCGCGGTTACCTCAACCGCCCCTCGCTCACCGCGCAACGCTTCGTCGCCTGCCCCTTCGAGGCCGGCGGCCGCATGTACCGTACGGGTGACCTGGTCCGCTGGGACCGCGAGGGCCGCGTCGAATACCTGGGACGCGCGGACGACCAGGTCAAGATCCGGGGCTTCCGGATCGAACCCGGCGAGGTGGAGGCCGCGCTGCGCGGCTGCCCCGAGGTGGCCCAGGCCGCGGTGATCGCCCGGGACACAGGCCCCGGCGGAAAGCGCCTGGTGGCGTACGTGACCGCGGCCGCGGGCTGCACCGTGGAGGCTGGCGCCCTGCGCAAGCGGCTCGCCGCCGGCCTGCCCGACCACCTGGTCCCCTCGGCCATCGTGGCCCTGGAGGCGCTCCCGATGAACCGCAACGGGAAGCTGGACCGCGCCGCGCTGCCCGCACCGGACTTCACCGCGCAGACCTCCTCGCGGGGGCCGCGCGGCCCCCGCGAGGAGATCCTGGCGGAACTCTTCGCGCAGGTGCTCGGCCTGTCCGCCATCGGCGCCGACGACGGCTTCTTCGACCTCGGCGGACACTCCCTGTTGGCCACCCGCCTGCTCTCCCGCATCCGTGCGACCCTCGGCGGCGACCTCGGCATCCGGGACCTCTTCCAGCACCCCACCGTGGCCGGGCTCGCCGCCCGTCTCGGCGACCTCGACGGCCCGGGCCGCGCCCGCCCGGCCCTGACCCCGGCCCCGGACCGCCCGGACACCCTGCCCCTGTCGCCCGCCCAGCGCCGGCTGTGGTTCCTGAGCCGCGCGGGCCAGGGCACCGGCTACCACTGCCCGTTCGCCCTGCGGCTGCGCGGCCGGCTGGACACCGACGCGCTGTCCCGGGCCCTCGCCGATGTCATCGCCCGCCACGAAGGACTGCGGACGGTGTTCCCGGAACAGGACGGCGAGCCCTACCAGCAGGTGCTGCCGGCCGACGTCGCGGTGCCCCTCGACGTCGTGCCGTGCGGCCCCGAGGGCACCGTCGAGGCCCTCGACGCCCTGGTGGCCCGTCCCTTCGACCTGGCCGGGCGCCCGCCCGTGCGCGCGGCGCTCCTGGCTGTCGGCGCGGACGAGTGGGTGCTGGTGCTGGTGGTCCACCACATCGCACTCGACGGCTGGTCCTGGGAGCCCCTCTTCCGCGACGTGGCCGACGCCTACCGGGCCCGGATCGAGGGACACGGCCCCGACTGGTCGCCGCTTCCGGTGCAGTACGCGGACTACACCCTGTGGCAGCGGCAGGTCCTGGGCGAGGAGGACGACCAGGAAAGCCTGATCTCACGCCAGCTCGCCTTCTGGCGCGAGGAGCTGACCGCATCACCGGCGGAACTCGCCCTGCCCTACGACCGGCCCCGTCCGGCGACGGCGACCTTCGCGGGCGGCTCGGTGCCGGTGGAACTGGACGCCGACCTCCACGCCCGCCTGCTGGGCCTGGCCCGGGAACACGGCTGCACCCTCTTCATGGTGCTCCAGGCGGGCCTGGCCGTCCTCCTGTCCCGCCTCGGTGCGGGCACCGACATCCCGATCGGCACTCCGGTCGCTGGCCGCCCGGACGAGGCACTGGACGACCTGGTCGGCTTCTTCGTCAACACCTTGGTCCTGCGCACCGACGTCTCCGGCGACCCCACGTTCGGCGAACTCCTCCACCGCGTACGCGAAGCCGACCTCACCGCGTACGAGAACCAGGACGTCCCCTTCGAGCGGGTCGTCGAGGCGCTCAACCCCGAACGCTCCCTCGCCCGCCACCCCCTCTTCCAGATCCTGCTCCAGGTGCAGGGCGGTGCCGACGACGCCGCGCTCGAACTCGCCGGACTCGACGTCCGCAGTGAACCCTTCCGCTTCGACGTCGCGCAGTTCGACCTGACCGTCGACGTCCAGGAACGCCGCGCCGCCGACGGTACCGCCGCAGGGATCGGCGGCTTCCTGGAGTACGCGGCCGAACTGTTCGACCACACCACGGCCCAGGACATCGCCGCCGCCCTGGAACGGGTGCTGCACCTGCTCGCGGCGCAACCCGACCGGCCCGTCGGCGCGGCCGACCCCCTGACGCGGGCCGACCTGCAGCGCCTGCTGACGCAGTGGAACGACACCGCGCTGCCGGTGCCGCCCGCGACCCTCCCCGAACTGTTCGAGGCCCAGTGCGCCCGCACCCCGCGGGCCACCGCCCTCGTGCACGGCGCCACGGAGATCACCTTCGCCGACCTCGATGCCCGGTCGAACCGCCTGGCCCACCGCCTCGCACGGGCCGGCGCGCGCCCCGAGCAGGTGGTCGCGCTCGCCCTGACCCGTTCGCCCGCAGCCGTGTGCGCCCTGCTGGCCGTCCTCAAGGCGGGCGCGGCGTTCGTGTTCGTCGACACGGACCACCCCGCCGAGCGGATCGCCCACATCCTGACGGACTGCGCCCCGGCGCTCCTCGTCACCGACCGCGAAACCGCCCACCGGCTCCCGCTGGACGCGGCCCCGCACATCCCACTCCTCCTCATCGACGACCAGAACGCGACCGCGGCCGAGCCCTGCGAGAGCCCCGCCCGCGCGCCCCGCCCCGCCGACGCCGCGTACCTGGTGTACACCTCCGGCTCCACCGGCCGCCCCAAGGGCGTCGTCGTCGACCACGCGGCCCTGCGCAACCTCCACGCCTTCCATCGCGCCCACACCATCCCAGCCGCCGAACGAGCCGACGACACGAGGAAGTTGCGCGTGGCACTCACCGCCGCCCTGTCGTTCGACGCCGCTTGGGACGCCCTGATGTGGATGGTCGCCGGGCACGAACTGCACCTCATCGGCGACGACGTCCGACGTGACGCCGCAGCCTTCGTCCGGCACATCGGCGACGCAGCTCTCGACGTCGTCGACGTGACCCCCACCCACGCCGCCCAACTGGTGGCGGAAGGCCTGCTCGACGCCCCGCCACGCATGTTGCTCATCGGCGGCGAAGCAGCCGACGAACAGCTCTGGAGCCGCCTGCGCGCCACGCCGGGAATGCTCTGCCACAACCTCTACGGCCCCACCGAGTGCACGGTCGACGCCCTGTGGTGGGACACCGCCCGCAGCGAACACCCCCTGGTGGGCGGCCCCGTCGCCAACACCCGCGCGTACGTCCTCGACGCGGCGCTTCGCCCGGTGGCGCCGGGCGTGCGGGGCGAGCTGTACCTCGCGGGCGCCGGACTGGCGCGGGGCTACCACCGCAGGCCGGGGCTGACGGCCCAGCGGTTCGTGGCGTGCCCGTTCGAGGAGGGCGCCCGGATGTACCGCACGGGCGACCTGGTGCGCTGGGACCGCGAAGGGCGGCTGGAGTACCTCGGCCGCACCGACGACCAGGTGAAGATCCGCGGCTTCCGCGTCGAACTCGGTGAGGTCGAGGCGGTGCTCGCAGCCGCCCCCGGCATCGCCCAGGCCGCCGTGACCCTACGGTCCGACGGTCCGGGCGGCGGCAAGCGGCTGGTCGGGTACGTGGTCCCGGGCCAGGACGGTGCCGCGGTGGAGCCCTCCGCGCTGCGCGCCCACGTGGCCGAGGCCCTGCCGGCCCACATGGTCCCGTCCGCGGTCGTCGTGCTCGACGCGTTCCCGCGCACGCCCAACGACAAGCTCGACCGGACGGCGCTGCCCGCACCGGATCCGGCCCACACGGCGGGACCGGCGCGACGGGCACCCCTGACCCGGCGGGAGGAGGTCCTCGCGGGCCTGTTCGCCGAAGCGCTGGGCCTGCCCCACGACTCCGTCGGCGCCGACGACGGCTTCTTCGACCTCGGCGGCCATTCCCTGCTGGCCGCCCGGCTGATGTCCCGTGTCCGGAAGGCCCTCGGCGAGGACCTGGGTGTCCAGGACCTCTTCGCGGCCCCCACCGTCGCGGGCCTCGCCGCCCGCGTACCGGAGCGTGGCACCACGGAGCCCGGCGGTACGGACGACGCGCTCGCCCCCCTGGTCACCCTGCGGTCCGGCGCCGACGGCGAGCCCGCCCTGTTCTGTGTCCACCCGGGCGCCGGCACCGGCTGGGTGTACCGAGCCCTCCTCGACCACCTCGACCCGGACCGGCCCGTCCACGCGCTGCAGGCCCGTGGTCTCGGCGAGCCGGGGGCGCGGCCCGCGAGCGTCGCGGAGATGGCCGACGACTACGCCACCCTGATCCGCACGGTCCAGCCGAGCGGCCCCTACCACCTCCTGGGCTGGTCGTTCGGCGCGCTGGTCGCCCACGCGGTGGCGGTGCGGCTCCAGGCGGACGGCGAGGACGTGGCGCAGCTCGTGCTCCTGGACGGCTACCCGGTCACCGAGACGCAGCCACAGACGGGGACGGCCGCGGCGGACCCCCTGCGCGACCTGCTGGACTCGCTCGGCTACCCGGCACAGGAGCCGTCCTGCGCAACGGGGTTCGCCCCGATGACCCTCACCGACCTCGTCCGCGCGGCCCGGATGGCGGACGGCCCGCTGGCGGCCTTCGACGAGGGGACCATCGCCGCGCTGGGGGAGGCGTACGTCCATCACGACACGCTGGCAGCGGCCCACCGTCCGGGCGTCTTCCGGGGCGACCTCACGCTCGTCGGTGCCGCGCACGAGGCCGACGCACCGGGGCCCGGGACCTGGCAGCCCTACACCTCGGGCCGCGTCGACCACCACGAGGCACCGTGCACGCACGGCGAGATGATGGCCGCGAAACCGGCCTCGCAGATCGCCGCGCTCCTGTGCGAAGGCGTGGTCCGCCGATGAGCACGACGACGAGTACGACACCCCGCGCCCTGCGCCGGCGCGACTTCCGCCTCCTGTGGGCCGGCGAGTCCGTCAGCCAGTTCGGCAGCGCGACCACCCGTGTGCTCCTGCCGTTGATCGCGGTGAAAACACTGGACGCCGGCTCCTTCACCATGGGCCTGCTGGGCGCCGCGGCCTGGGTGCCGTGGCTCCTGCTCGGCCTGCCCGTAGGAGCCTGGACCGACCGGATGAGACGCCGACCGGTGATGATCGTGTGCAACACGGTGTCGGCGGTGCTGATGTTCTCCCTGACGGCGGCGGACTGGCTGGGCCTCCTCACGACCGGTCAACTCCTTCTCGTGGCCCTCCTGTCCGGCACCGCCGACGTGTTCTTCCGCGCGGCCTACAGCGCGTACATCCCCGCCCTCCTGCCGCAGGAGGAACTGGCGGACGGCAACGCCAAGCTCCAGACCAGCGAGTCCGCCGCCGAGGTCGCGGCCCCGGGGGCGGGCGGCGTGCTGGCCCAGACGGCGAACGCGGCCCTGGGTTTCCTCGCCGACGGCCTGAGCTTCCTGATCTCGGCCGTGCTCCTCACCCGGATCCGCGCTCGCGAGAGCCCGCCCGGCCGCGAGGAGCGGGCGGGAGCCGACCGGTCCCTGGCCGCCGAGATCCGGGAGGGCATCGTGTTCCTCGCCCGGGACCCGTTCCTGCGGACGATCCTGGCGTGCGACGCGGCGATGAACCTGTTCCTGGCTGGTGCCCAGTGCCTGGCGATCGTCTTCCTCAGCCGAACGGTCGGCGCCGGCGGCGGTGTCATCGGCGTCCTGATCGCCCTGACCGGCCTCGGCGGCGTCCTGGGCGCAGTGATCTCGCCCCGTCTGGCCCGCCGATTCGGCACCGCCCGGGCGGTCATCCTCTGCGCCTTCTGCAGCGGCCCGTTCGGACTGCTGATCCCGCTCACCACGGACGGCGCGGGCCTGCTGGCCTTCCTGGTCGGAGACTTCTGCCTGATGACCGGGGTCGTCGCCGGAAACGTGGTCATCGTGAGCTTCCGCCAGGCCTACTGCCCCCCGGACATGCTCGGCAGGGTCAGCTCCAGCATCCGCTTCGTGATGTACGGGACGATTCCGATCGGCAGCCTCCTCGGGGGAACCCTGGGCACCGTCCTCGGCGACCGGGGCGCCCTGTGGCTCCTGTACACGGGCAACGCGCTCTGCGCCCTGCTCCTCCTCACCGGCCCCCTGCGCACCCAACGGGAACTGCCGGTGCCGTGAGGCGAAGCGGAAGGCGCCGCCACGGCCCTTCCTGAGCTTGGCCCCGCCCCCTTCGCACGTTCCCCACCGCGACCGGACCGCTCTACAGCTCGCTCCACCCGCACCCGCGCCGCCCGGTGCCACTCAGCGAGTGCCAGATCGCGGCGTTCGAGCGAGGCCGGTGCCGGTGCCGGTGCCGGTGCTGGTGACGCTCACGTCGACCGGGGTGCCGCCGCCGTGCCGCAGCGCGTTCTCCACGAGGTTGCGGACCGCTTGGGCGAGCAGTTCGGGGTCGCCGTTGACGATGGCGGGGCCTCGACCGGCGCCCATGTGGAAGGGCCGGGCAGGTCAGCAGACACCCGCGCCCTCCAGCCGGCTGCCCGGCATGGCCAGCGAAGCGATCACGTGGGAATCGGGTCGGTGGATCCGGGCTCAGGCCGACGTGCGTGGTTGTACCCCTCACCCGCCGTCGAACGCAACGGTGTTGAGTGTGACCGGCGCGGGTGATCTTCGGGAGGCCGGCGTTGCGGCGTGCGGTGGTTGGGCGTTGCTTGGGCGATGTCCCAACTGCCTTCGTCAGGAGAGAACATGAGTCAGCCCGCCGTGAGCCGGTCCGGCGAGTCGAGCGCCGTCCTCGGGCAGCCCCGAAGGTGCGTCTCCGGGCTATGCTCAACTGTGACTGCCTGTAGGTCAGTTATCGCCGAAGTCGAACTCGGCGGTGACGGGTGCGTGATCGCTCCAGCGCTCCGCGTGGGTGGCGGCGCGTTCGACGTAGGCCTGGATGCACTTGCCCGCGAGGCCCGGAGTCGTGACGATCAGGTCGATGCGCCAGCGGATGGACGCCTTTTCGAAAAGGGTCCACCCGTTCGAGTGTGAAGTGTTCGAGGGTGCTTGCTGGCCTGGGCGGTAGGGGACCCCCTGTGAGCAGCATGACAGCGTTGGCGCCGGTTCGGGCAGTGGTGGGTTCGCGTGTCTCTGACACGCACGGCAACGAGGGCAAGGACTCGCACCTGCTCCAGGCAGAGACAGCGACGCGGCACGCGCTGTCGAAGGAGTGGGAGATCGTCAGGTCTTTCGAGGACCTGGACGTCTCTGCCCAGATCACTCCGCGGAAGCGTCCCGACCTCCGGGCCGTGGCTGACCGAGTGGCAGGGCGTTGTGGGACGCGTTGGTGTGGACCAAGGTGGACCGGGCGTTCAGGTCGGCCAAGGTCTGTGCGGACGTGGCGCACCGGGCGGAGGAGAACCACAAGGTCTTGGTCTTCACCGACGCGGGGGTCGCCGACGGCTGCCCCGTCGAGGAACGCGCCCGCCGCGTCGGCGCCCTCTGGGACTGGCTGCTGCCTTGTCTGGTCCCGTGGGCACCTCCGATGCCTACCGCACCAGGCGGCCGGCCCCACAGCCCGCGTGACCGGCACGCGGAACCCCTCGCATTGCTCGTCGAGGCGTCGAGAATTCCACCCGCCTGGACCGACACCGCTGGGGCGTCGAACGCCCCATCGCCGTCTCACGACTGCTGTGCAGGCATCGATCCGCCATCATGCGGAAGTAGGCAGTCGGACGTAGCCTGCGACAAGAGATCGACTGCCAACGGGAGTCCCTATGCACCGACTCGGGGTGGCCCTTCTGCGCGCGGTCATGCGACGGATCGGGCAGAAGTCCAGTCCTGCCCTTCGCAGATTCATCGTCGTCATGAGCGCGCTGCATCTCGGCGTCTATCTGCGAACGCGTGGACTGCTGGGCCGACTGGGCCTGAAGCACGGCAAAATCGTGATCATCACGACGACGGGCCGTAGGACCGGTAAGCCGCGGACGGTTCCCCTCCTCGCTGTCGAGGACGGCGAAGACCTCGCGGTCATCGCTTCTCATGGGGGCCTGGACCAGCCCCCGGGCTGGTGGCTGAATCTCGGGGAAAATCCCCTCGCGACGGTCGAGATCGCAGGTCGCACGTTCCATGTCCGGGCCGAGCAGGCTGACCAGCGGAAACGTGCGGAACTGTGGCTCCGGTTCGTCAAGGCCTTCCCCGGATACGAGGATTACCGGCAGCGCACAGCCCGGGAGCTTCCCATCGTGATTCTCCATCCCGTGCCCGGACCGGCCGTGGCAGCAGGTTGAGGGAACAGGAGGGAACAGGAATGCACGACCACAACGGAATCCAGCGCATTCTGGAGGCCCCGTTCGTCCCGCTGGGGCAGTGGCCGACGCCGATCTCGACGATCTCCCGGTCGAACGGGGTGGATGTCCTGGTCAAGCGTGACGACCTCTCCGGTCACGGTCGCGGAGGCGTCAAGACACGCAAGATCGAGCATCTGGTCGGGCACATGCTGGAGAAGGGGTACGGCAGCCTCGTCACCCCGGTGGGAAACGTGACCAACCTCGTACACGACATCCTCCCGGTTCTGCGACGGTTCGACATCGCCTGGGAAATTGTCGTCGCTGACGTTCCACCTCTTCCTCTCGGTGAACGACGGCGGATTTTCGGCAGTCTCGGAAACAGTGTGCGTCTGATCGGTCCGAGCCACATCGAGGCAGCCGGTGCGCTGGCCGGTGCCTACTACCGGAGCCGCAGGGCGGGACGGCGGCCGTTCCTCGCCCCGCCGAGCCTTGCGCATCCCGCAGCGGTGATCGCTGCTGCGCGCGGTTTCCTCGAAATGGCGGGTCAGGTCGAGGCCATGGGGGCGCCGCCGCTGCAGACGGTGTTCATCACGGCCGCGTCAGGAACGGCGTTCGCGGGTTTCGTGCTGGCGGAGAACCTCCTGCGCCGGCAAGGACATCGTCCGATCCACGTCGTCGGCGTGCAGGTCTACCCGGGCCCGGCACGCTGGTGGATCCACGGTCTCGTCCGGTGGACCGAGCACTACCTGTCGGTGCCCGACCGGGTGCCCAGGGGACGCATCGACCTGAGGACGACCAGGATCTATCGTGAATTCGGCCGATACCCGACTGACTTGGTCGAGCTGTGCGCATCCGTGAGGGACGAGACCGGACTGAGACTCGACCCGGTGTTCGGCGGCAAGACCTGGTCGATCATGGAGTCCTGTCTTGCTCAGGGGCGCGGCGAAGGTTCCGTGTTGTACTGGCACTGCGGCTACACGCCCGACTGGGAGATCCTGCCGGCGGTTCGTTGAGATGGGCCGGCCCACGGCGGTGAAGGTCTATCTCGACGGGGACCTGCTCAGCTGCCTGGCGAGCAGCGCGTCGAAGACACGCGTGGGCAGAACGGCGGACAAGGCCACTCCCGCGCGTGCCTCCGCGCCCAGGAGATAGGCCGCCTTGGGGTGGCGCGCATAGAGCGCATGACGGGCGGCACGGGCGACTACCGACGGTGAGATGCTCCGTCCCGCTGCGGCGGAGGCCACATACCGCTGCATGTTCTCCAGCGTCCTGCCGTACAACTCCACGGCTCTCGTCGGCAGTTGGTTCGTCAAGCCCTGCACGGAATGGTCTGCCTTGCGCCAGATCGGTGTCGCCACCGCGCCGGGCACGAGGACGGACACGCGGATGTTCCATGGCCGCAGTTCGCGTCGCATCGACTCCGCCATGCCGTTCAGTGCGTGCTTCGACGCGGCGTAGGGCCCGAAGCAGGGTGCGGCGATGCGCCCTCCGATTGAGCTCGTGAAGAGTACGCGCCCGTCCCCGTGTTCGCGGATCAAGTCGAGAACCGCCTGCGTGACGGCCAGCTGACCGAAGACGTTGACCTCGAACTGGTATCGCATCTCATCGATGGTCACGTATTCCAGAGGGCCGCCAGTCGCGACGCCGGCGTTGTTCACTACTCCGCGGAGGCGCTGGCGACCCAGGAGCCGGCGGATCGAGTCGGCCGCCTCCGTGATCTGGCTGCCACTGGTGACGTCCAAGAGGATCTCGTGCACCGCACCTGGTAGACCGTCGCCCTTCGGCGCGTCCCCGGCTTTACGCACACCGGCGAATACGGTCACACTTCGCGCGGCGAGGTCGAGAGCGATTGCCCGGCCGATCCCGCTGGAGGTACCGGTGATGAAGACGGCTTCGGTTCCGGCTTCCGCGGGGTGCCGACCGAAAGTAAAGTCACGCCTCACGCGACGGCCTCCTCGACTGCTCAGGAACAAAGACTCAGGGCGAACGGTGGCGAACAGTTGCGTCACCATGATCAGTGGGAACCCGCCTTCGCCCGCCTGTCTCGGTCTGGAACTCGTCGGCTCATCACCCGAATGAACCAGCCGCGTCAGTAAGCCGGCGAGCCCGCTTGCAGGATTCGGGCTAGGCTGAGCGGCATGCTGGTGATAGCCCTTTCAGCCATGCTGGCGTTCTTCGCCATAGCCCAACTGCGAATATTGGTCATTCATTGCTATTCCCGGGCGAAGGGCGTCGGAAGGCAGGCCAACGAACTCACCCGGCCGACCAGTTGCTACTGGCCGACGGTCGTGGTGCAACTCCCCGTTTATCGAGAACACAAGGTTCTTCACCGACTGCTCACGGCGGTCACGAACCTCGACTATGCGGATGGCCGACTCGCGGTTCAAGTTCTGGACGACTCCGAGGGGGAAGAGGCCGCGCTGGCGAAGGCCATCGTGGACGCACATCGCGGAGGCTCCGTCGCGATCGAATACGTCCACCGGGAAAGCCGCGACGGGTACAAGTCAGGGGCGCTCAACCACGGTATGCGGATGGTCGATTGCGACCTCGTGGCGATTTTCGACGCGGACTTCACACCGGATCGTGACTTCCTCATCAGAACCGTGCCCCTGTTCGAGGATGCCCGGGTCGGTGCGGTCCATACGCGGTGGCGGCACCGCAACGGTCTTTCGTCGCCCCTGACGCTACTCCAAGCGGCGGTCCTCGACAGCCTGTTCTGCTTCTCGAGCGGGCTGCGCCAGGCCAGGGGGGAGTCCACCATGTATCTGGGGACCAGCGGGGTCTGGCGGAAGCGCACGATCGAAGACCTCGACGGGTGGCGCGAGGCGCCGTTCACCGACGACGGCATCGACCTCAGCTTTCGCGCCCAGCTCGCGGGGTGGTCGGTCATCTTCGTCAACGAGGCATTGGCCAGCAGCGACCTTCCCGACACCTACATCAGCTACAAGAATCAGCAACGCCGCTGGGCGCGCGCGGCATTCCGGCTCTTCCTCGACTACGGGAAGAAGGCGCTCCGGCCGCCGCAGGGCAAGAGACGGCGGTTTCTCGAGCTTTCCTCCCTCCACCTGGTTCTGGCCACACCGGTGCTCGTCCTGACCGGATTGCTCTCCAGCGCCTATGTCGTCCTTGGGCTCCCGCGCACTCCGTACTGGGCGATCACCCAAATCGGTCTCAGCGCGTTCGTCGTACTGTTCCCGCCGCTGCAGGAATGCGTGCTCTCGCAGAGAATGCTGTACGACGACTGGGCGCGGCGGTGTCTGCGTCTCCCGCTGTCGCTGCCGCTCGCCATCGGCGTATCGGTCTCCGTCCTGGCCGGCTTCCGGGACACCGTCAAGCGAGACGAGCCGGAGTTCGTGCGAACCCCCAAGGAAGGGTCATCAGGCGTCATCCGGAAGAGCGAGGCGAAGTGGGTCGGAACCGCCTCGCGGATCGCATGGTGTGAACTGGGCCTGGGTGTCGTCTTCCTCACGGCCGGGCTGCTGTCCATCGTGCACGGATACCCCGAATCGTGTTTCCTGCTCTTGTCCCTGGCGGCGGCTTTCCTGGTCGCGAGCGCGCGGAGCGGATCGGAGATCCGACGAGCCGGTCACCGGCCGGCTATCCCGGCCTCCGCACGCACATCAGATTGACTCGCCCGTTTCCCTGGCGACGGATCTCCCGCCGGATGACGTCCCGGTCCCGGGGGAACGTCACCGGCCGAGGAAAGGGCCCCGCCAGGGAGACGTCTTCGAATCCGCATCCGGTCAGTGCCGCCCAGAACGAGTCGATCGACTCACCCGCAGCGGCCAGCGTCCGCTCGTTGAGCTCGATGATCAGGACCAGGCCGGGATTTCGACGGCTCAGCTCCCGCATGCCGGCCAACGCCGCGACCTCGTGCCCCTCAATGTCGATCTTGACCAGATCCACTCTGGGCCACCGGCTCTGTTCGGCCCACGCGTCCAAGGTGGTGCACGGAACGGTCTCGCTCGGCCCCGGACCATCGCCGGCCGCCGCGGTCCGGTGGACGCTGGACAGCATGCTGTCGGGCGTGCCCGCGAACAGCGTCACCGCACCGACCGAATCTCCCACGGCACTCGGCACCACGTGGATCTCGCCGCCGACGTTGTTCTCCGCCACGTTTCTCCGCAGGATGGGGAGCAGTGCCGACGACGGCTCGAATGCCCAAACCGTGCTCGCCGCTCCGCCGAGGCGCGCGCACAGCAGCGTGAAGTAGCCGAGGTGCGCACCCACGTCCACGACCGACATGTCCGGCCTGACGACGTGCCGGATGAGCGCCGCGACGTCGCGATCGTGCATGCCCATCGCCAGCATCTGCAGGTGATACGAGGGGCGCCCATCGTGGTACAGCCGAAGGCCGTCGACGTCGACGGGGATCCCCGGATCCGTCAGAAGCGAGTGGGGAAACAGCCACCGATGCAGTGGTGCGCCGAGTTCCGCAAGGAGTGGCGCAAGGGGACCGGAACGGTCGAATCCCCAGGCTCCGGCCCGATGGATTGCGCGTGCGCCGCGCAGGGTGAATGCGCGCAGCGGTGATCCAGGACGTGGCACGTGCGGAACCTACCGAATCACGAGGGCCACGACGATGGGGGCGAGGACGATGTTCACCCCGTGTGTCGCCATGCAGAGCCAAAGAGAGCCTGTCCGTGCATACACCCAGCACCAGATCATGCTGATGCCGAAGGCCCATACAAAATACGCTGCGCCGGCCACGTATGGGTACGCAGGCAAGAGGTAGACCAGTTGGGCCGAGTGGCGGAGGCCGAACAGGGTGGACGTGACGACCGAAGCGATCGGGAGCGAGGTGTGCCCCAGCAGCGAACGCTGAAGGAATCCCCGGTAGAAGAGCTCCTCGCCGAACATGGGCCACAGTCCCAGGAAGACGTACGAGGTGATCAGTGCGAACCAGCCTCCATAACGCGCGGCGTACAGATCGGCGAAGTCGCCGTAGGTGGCGAGCAGGTTCCATGCGGGATCCCTTGTCTTGCCGAGGGCGGTCAAGGCGAGGCTGTAGAGCAGGATGAAACCTGCGATGAACGCGATGGCGGCAATCAATGGCCGGCCCTGCTTCGGAAAGTGCGTCCGAATCTCCGGCCAAGGCCGACCGGTGGGACCAGCCCGAAACCACAGCGGGATCACGACCGCGAGGCACGCGTGAAAGACGGGAAAGGGCGCGTAGGGCCAGCCCTGCCATGATTCCGGCAGGGCAACGGCGGTGACGAGTACGCCGATGCCGAGAACCGTGAGCGGGTGGAGCCCGTCGACGGGTGCGGTGCGGTCGGCGGCTTGCGGGACCGGAACCGCGGGTCTCCTTACGTTCGCCATGGTCTCATCGGCTATTCCACGGTTGAGACGAAGCGACGAACGGCTTCGTTGACGAAGGCATCGTCTACATAGGTGATGAAGTGCTCACCACCTGGCTTGATAACCGCTGCGCCCGCGTTGGGAAGCAGCGCGGCCATGCGTCGTGCCTGGGCGACCGAGACGATGTGGTCGTTGTCGCCGGAGATGACCAGGCTCGGCACGTGAACCTCGCCCGGCGTCGGGCGATGCTCGGTCAGGTTGGGAAGGATGCTGTGTTTGAACAGCGCCGTCAGGCGAAGGACGACCAGCGCCTTCTGAACGATCCACTCCGGCTTGATCTGCGTCCCCCCGACGAAGCGCCCAAGGAGTGTCGCGAACACACGCGATGACACCACTCGCTCGATCGGGAGGTGTTCCAGCATCTTCAGCCAGAAGCCGTAAGGCTGCGGGAACCGGTAGCGATCGGCCAGCCCGATGAAGACCATCGAGCGGCACAACTCGGGGTGATGCTTGGCCAGGTAATAGGCTGCCGCGCCGGTGTCGCCCCACACGACGAAGTGCGCACGGCTGATACCGAGAGCGGAGAGCAGGCAGCGGACCTCGTGGGCCCTGTCCTTGATGCCGACTCGTGTGCTCGTGCTGAGCAGCGGTTCATAGAGCACGACGCGGTGGTCGCGCTGGAACTCGGCGATTTGAGGAGCGTAGACGAAGTTCAGTTCGGCGACCATGGGCAGGAGTACAACGGCGTCCCCCTCTCCGCAGTCGAGTACGCGCAGTGTTCTGCCATCGGGAAGCGCGACGGGACGCATGGCCGCCGCGATCGCTTCCTGGTCCTCGGTCATCCGAGTGCGAAGCGAGTCCGAGACGGGAGGTCGCACCCATGTGCTCGAGTCAGTCACGGCACCCCGCCTCATCGGGCAGGAGCTCGATCGCAGCCGCACCGCAGGAGAACCCGATGCCGAAGGCGAGGAGCAACAGCCTTTGCCCCGGGCGGAGCATGCCGGCCTCTCTGGCCAGCGAGAGGTTCACCAACAGGCTGGCCGGGCCCATGTTCCCCAGGCGGCTGGCAGGCATCGGAAAGATCTCCGGCCGGAAGCCCAGCGCTTCGATGAGAACGTGCAGCATGCGAACGTTCGGCTGATGGGAGATGACCAGGTGGACGTCGTCGCGGCGCCATCCGGCTTCTTCGAGTACCCGGGAAACCAGGGGAGGGATGACGCGTAACCCCGTGCGAACCAGGCCGGAGCCGTTCATGTCGTAGAAACCCGCCTGCACGCTGACCCCTTCGGGGCCGACGTGGTAGCCCAGTACCGGGATGCGTCCCAGGTCCGCATGGTCGGGGTGAGTCACCCACTGGATGCTCATGACCTTCGCCGACACGCCCTGTGACGTGGTGTGCCGCTCGACCACAGCCGCGCCCGCACCAGCGCCGAAGAGCCCGACGGTGCCTCTGTCCTCCGAGCTGATGATCGGCAGGAAATCCACACTCGACGAGATGATGGCCCGACTGCATCGATTGCTCGACAGCATGAGCACGGCCATCTCGAACATGGCCACAGGTTCAGCGCAGACTCCGTCGACGGAGAGCACCCGTAGACCCCTGAGTCCCAGCGCATCCGCCAGGATGATCCCGGACGGCGGGGTGAAGGCCGTCAGGCCGTTCTGGATGTGAAGGAGAACGGTCTCGGGGCCCAGTTCGTCAGGGTTCAGCCCACTCGCCTGGAGAGCCGACCCGACGGCGGACACCGCCAGCGTGAGTACGTCCTCTCCTTCCCCGCACGCCCGCCGTTCATCAATCCCTGTCCGCTTGGTGAACCAATCCGTGGGCAGGCCCATCGAAGCCGCCAAGCCGGTGTTCGAGACGATCCTCGAGCCGACCGCATGGCCGGTGCCTGAAATACTGAGCAGCTCGGGCATGGCTTCACTCCTTCGGGTGAAAGTCTGTCCAGCAACCCGGTCATGAGAAGCCGGGGACAACATCTGACACCTGGGAAGGTGTGGCTGGCCCAAGGCTACGTCCGGCGCAATTGGTCCGCGACCCGCTCCTGGTCAATCCGGTAGACGTAGAAGCTGCTGTACGTAAGGGACCGGTCCTGTGCGAAGAGTCGATGGGCGAGATCGTCCTCGCTGACCACCGCACTCCGGAGCTCTGGGGGGACGGGAAGCGAGCGTACGGCGGAACGGTAGATGAAGCGACCTCCTGGTGAACCGGCCCTGAGCACGCTGCGCACCGTCGTATGGAGGGACTCCCGGCTCATCCAGTCGAATATGTCCAGGAGGTTGAACTTGTCGACTGAGGACTCGGGCAGTGAATCGAGGTACTCGGTGAGCCAGGCCGTTCGGTTGACCACTCGGTCGGCCGTTTGCTTCAGGGTGTCGAAGTTGCGTTCGAGGAGGTAGGGGGGAACGTTCTCCGCGTCCAGGTAGGCGCCCAGAAACGCCTGGGCGATGAAGTAGTTGTCACGGATCGGGACTCTGGTCAGCACATATTCCACGCGATCGCGTATGTATCGCCCTATGCCGTGGCGGCCTTGGATCAGGTCATACTGCGAGGGGTGCATGCCGGCGCAGGCAAGTACCCATCGGGAGCCCAGGATTTTGAGTACCGAACCGCGCAACAACCGCTGGTGGATCTCGCGGTAGTAGAAATCTCGCTGGTCATCGATGTCGCCGACTTCGAAGAATCGACGGATCCGTCGCTCGCCGAGTTCCCATCGCACATAGCGGCGAAGCCACTTCAAGAAGAACCCCAGCTTGCCCTGGGCGAGTATCCCGCGTTCCAGCAACCGCGTGTTGCTGTCCCAGTAGTGTCGTGCGCCGGCGGGCAACTTCACGCGCAATGCTCGCCGGTATAGGTCTATCGACGCTGTGCTGCCGCGCGACGTGAGGAGGGTGTAGAAATCGCCATGGTCAAGGTGCCGGATGCCTGCCAGTTTGAGGTCGAGCAGGTACGTCTGAGCGGGGTTGGGGTCGACGCAGATGAGCCGGCGGGGCCGTAGGCAAAGGAGGTTCAAGCAGTTGCAGCCGCCCGACGTGATGGACAGAACGGTGTCCTGGTCCGCCGATATTCGAAGCGCCTCACGATCGAGAACCGGGTCCTCCCAGGACTGATTGAACACCAACCCGTGGAAGTAGGTGCGTTCTATCAGTCGATTGAGCGTGCTCTTCATAACGCGAGCCCCATCGCCGGCCGGGTGCTGTGAGATGAGGCAGTAGCACCAATTGACTCTGGTGCGCTTTCCCTGCCCCGGTGATCACTTTTGCCACAAAATGCTACTCGGAGCGGCTCTGGTCCGCCCCTTGACGCGGTGGTCGCCTCCCTGCCGCCCTGCTTCCGAGCGTCCTGGACGCACCGGGCCGGGGGTCTTCGCGTGCTCCAAGCGGGCGCCCGCCTTTCCAGGTGGCGGTCTTCTTCATGTAGGTCCTCCTCCTGTACGGCGGCGCGGAAGGACAGGCGGTAGATCGTTGCCGTGCCCACAGCGTTCCGAATGCCGATTTCGTTGCCCGACCGCCGGGTAGGGCGTCGGCCCGCTGCGTGTGGCATGTACAACATCAATCCCACGAACGGAAAGGATCGACGCCGGTTGCAGCCGATCGGGTGAACGCGGTCCCAGGTCGGATCTGATAACGGCGATGATCGTCTGCGGAGTGCGGCACGGGCGCGTCCGGTAGAGGCGATCGGCCGTCCGGCGGCTCTGCGGGCTCGATCTGCTGCCGGGGTCGGTCGCTCCGCCAAGCCGGTCGACGGTTGTCCGCACCCTGGAGGGTGGCTCGGGTCGGCCGGATCGCTGAAGAGGAAGGTCGGTTACCCGTGATGGGGTCCATGTCGTCGTCATTGTCGGTCCTTCCGCAGCTGCCCGGTCCGGTTCGTCTGAGCCCGCACCTGGACACTGTGCGGGAGCAGTCACGGGCCTGGGCCGCGGCGATGGGCATGCTTGAGCCCGGCGGGGTCTGGGAGGAGGCGGCCTTCACGGCGGCGGACTACGCGTTGCTGACCTCCTACGCGTACCCGGACGTCCCTGCGGCCGAGCTCGCGCTGATCACGGACTGGTACGTCTGGCTGTTCTTCCTGGATGACGCGTTCCTGGAGACGTACATGCGGCGCGGGGTCGTCGTTGGTGGTCGGGCGTGCCTGGCCCGGCTCGGGGATCTTCTGCGTGAGGGGCCCGGCGGGGCGGCCGGTGCGCCGGACGGTACGGCGGAGCGAGCGCTGGCCGATCTGTGGTCGCGCACCGCGTCCCGGATGCCGGGGGACTGGCGTCGGCGGTTCCGCGTGAGCACCCAGGCGGTCCTCGACGAGCACGCACGCGAACTGACCACCTACGGCGCCGCCGAGGTACCCGATCCGATCAGCTACCTCGACCTGCGCCGTCAGGGCCGTGGCGGGCTTTGGGCCGCGGAGCTGGTCGAGCTGGGACTGGGCGCCGTCGTACCGGCATCCATCTCGGTGACCCCGCAGCTGTGCGGGCTGGCCGACACCTACGGGGATGTCGTGCGCCTGCACAACGACCTGACGTCCTACCGGCGCGAGGTCGAGCAGGAGGACGAGGTCAACAACGTGGTCCTGGTGGTCGAGCGCTTCCTGGGCTGCGGCACCCAGGAGGCGGTCGGGATCGTCCGGGACCTGCTCGCCTCCCGGATGCGGCGGTTCGAGGAGCTTGTGAGCACCGAACTCCCGCCGCTGTTCGCCGAGTCGGGACTCGGCCCGGCCGATCGTGCGATCGTGCTCCGCTACGTGCAGGGCCTGCGGGACTGCGGCGGCCGGGACGATGTACTGGCACGAGCGCTCGGGCCGGAACGCCGTCGCTGGCGCGCCGACCGGCATGTCGTCGGGAGGCTCGCCGTCGTTCGCACCGAAGGGGATCGGCACGTCGGCCGTCCGGGCCTTCTGCCGCGTGCCCGCGACGCGAGCCGATTCGCCGCGCCAGCGCCTGCCGCAGCCGGCGCAGCCGGGGCCGAGCGCCACCGGTGTGGGATCGGCCTCCACGGATACGGAGTCCCGCCTGGACGGCGCGGCCGACCGCGCCCTGGCCTGGGCGCGCGAGACCGGCATGCTCGACCCGGTCTTCGGGCTCTGGGACGAGAAGGACCTGGCCGGGCTCGACCTCTCGCCTGTCCGGTCGTCGTTGGCCGCGTCCGCGACCGCCGCCCGCTCCGGTCGGCGAACCCCGGGTGTCATACCCGAGTTCGACCTGGCGATGGCCTGGTACGTCTGGTCGCGGTTCGCCGACGACTTCTTCGCCACCCGGTACGCGGCGAGCCGGGACGCCGACGGTGCCGCAGCCTTCCTCGCCCGCCTGCTCGGCTTCGTGCCGCACGGCGTGGTGGAACCGGAGCTGCGGCCGATCAATCCACTGGAACGCGGGCTGGCCGACCTGTGGTCACGCAGCACGACGCTTGCCTCGCCGGATTGGCGGCACCGGATCCGGGCCGAGCTGCACAACCTCGCCGGCACCCTCCCCGCTCAGCTCGCCGACCTGGTCGAGCGCCGGGCGGCGCTGGCGCCCGACGACCCCGGCGCCGTCCGTCTCGTCTGGTCCTCCCGGCTGACCGACCACCTCGCCGAGCTGTCCGCGTCCCCCGAGCTGGCCCGCGCCCGGCAGGTGCTCTCCGGTGCTGCGGACCCGTGGCAGAGCGCAGCCACCGCCGGCCACCGCCTCGCCGGCGGTATCGGCACGCAAGCCTGGTTCCCCGCACCGGACTTGGCTGAGCGGTCGACTCCCGAGCGGGTCGCCAGGCTCGCCGCCCGGGTCGCCGGATGCTTCGACGACGCCGGGGCGTACCGCGAGAGGTGCGACAGCCGGGTCACGGAGTCCACCATGCTGCTGGCGCTGCTGCGCCGCGAACGCCTCATGCCCGGCGTACAGGAGCGGCTGTCCCGCTTCCTGGCCCAGCGCCGACGCGACCGTCGCTCAACCCGATCGAACGGTGCCTGGCCGACATCAGCCTCGGCGCCGTGGGAGAAGCGGCCGATCCGTCCGAACTGCTGGGCGGATTCGACCACTTCAGTTCCGACCGCAAGCGCCTGATGCTGGGCACCTACCTCGCGGTGCTCGGCGCCATGCCCCATCCCGAGATCGATCTCACCGGCCTCGACCACCACGGCCACGCGACCTGGGTGGAGGTCGGCCTGTGCGCGGCGAAGATCCTCAACGCGCACGGCCGCGGGCGCCCGCAGCTGGTCCCCGACCGGGACCGCCGGTTCCTGGTCGAGCGGCTGCGGGCGGGCCGGCGGGGCGTCTGGGAGGCCAACGTCGGCGCCCACCTGTTCGCGCTGCTGGCCGTCCACGAGTTCGATCCCGGCAACCGGCTGATCCACGACGGCATCGAGGCCTGAGTGACCGCCCGCAACCCGGACGGCGGCCTGCCCTTCATCCCGGACTACACCGTTTTCTTCGGCGCCCTGGCCGGACTCGCCCTGGCCGAGGTGGACGCCGAACCGCTCCTCCTGCACCGGAAGCGTGGGCTTGTAGCGGGGTGCGCGGCGGTCGCCGGTGGGCCCTTCATGCGGGAGTACCGCTTGACGGTGTTCAGTGCGACGTCGAGGCGGCGGGCGCATTCGAGCAGGCCGACGCCCTGGTCGAGCAGGTCGTGCACTCGCTTCCAGCGCTCGCGGGTAGTCTGCTCGCGCACGCCCCGGGCCGGACGGGGTTCACGGCGGTGGCCCAGCGGGCGGCGTGGGAGCGAACCTCGGCCAGGACCCTGTCGCACAGATTGGACCAGAGGTGCCACCTGTCGCTGACCTGCACCGCTTCGGGCAGGGCCTGGCGGATGGCCTCGCCGTAGCATCCAGAACCGTCCCGGCAGACGTACTCGACCCCGGGATGCTCGCGCAGCCACGCCGCCAAGGCCGGGGCTGTGCGGCCGGGCAGGACGTCGATCCGCTCGCCGGTCTCGGCATCGATGATCACGGTCGCATAGCGGTGCCGGCGCTTGAGAGCGAAGTCGTCGATGCCGATCACGCGCGGCACCCGCGGTGGCGGCAGCGCCTGGCGCATGAGCAGGCGCAGGGCGCTCGAACGGGAGATCGCGCACGTCAGTGCGCGGGAGAGGCGGGCGCCCGCCCGGCCCGCTACTCCTTGACCACCGCGCCGAGCTGGTCGGCCAGGCGACGGGTGCGGCGCTGGTAGGCTCCACCACGCCGGGAACCTGCTCGCGGAACGTCTGTCTCGGGCAGTCGAGCGCCGGGCAGACCAGGCGCCGGACCCGCACCGACGCGACGACCCGCCGCCCGTCCACCGGGACATCCGCGACCACTCGACCATGGAAGCCGTGCACCCGCCCCGTCGGCCGCCCGCACACCGGACACGGCACCGGATCGTCCCGCGTCCGCCGCCGACACCAGGATGACCTCGCCCTCGTCCGCCACCCCCTCGATGACAAGGGCCGACAGTCCCGAAAACACCACGCTCACAAGCTCGTTGACATCGCGCACACCATGCCAACGACCGCCGTTACACTTCGTCACCACCGATTACGGGACAGAGCCGTTGGCTGGACACACCCGTGCAGCTCGAACTCGGCGTGTGTAACAAGATCCTCGGTACTGGCTCCCCGCTCGGTGAGGGCCACCTGTCGGCCACGCACAAGAGCAGCTGGTGGGCTCGGGGTCATCCATGGGTCCGGTCTCCGTTCACTCTCATTTCACATCGCGAGCCGTCGGACGGTCGATGGCGGGTTCGAAGACAGCGCTTCCGCAGGTCAGAGGTACTCCTACAGGTCCTGGTAGAGCTCGAACTCGCGCGCATTGAGGGTGAGAGCACGCGTCAGTTGTTCACGTCGAACACCACGGTGACGGGCGCGTGGTCGCTCCAGCGTTCGGCGTGGGATGCGGCGCGTTCGACGTAGGCCTCGACAGCCCTGTCAGCCAGGCCTTTTGTGCAAACACTTAGGTCAATCCT
Source organism: Kitasatospora sp. NPDC053057 (assembly GCF_044546945.1). Classification (NCBI taxonomy): domain Bacteria; kingdom Bacillati; phylum Actinomycetota; class Actinomycetes; order Kitasatosporales; family Streptomycetaceae; genus Kitasatospora; species Kitasatospora sp. NPDC053057. Next base: position 182,109 of record NZ_JBITZP010000011.1, read on the forward strand.
CCAGCCGGAGTCGTTGTCGAAGGCGCGGCCGCGGTAGGACCACCAGGAGTAGGGGCCGGTGCGGTCGGGGTGGAGGGCGCGGACGACGTCGACGTAGCCGGCCTCGTCGTAGACGCGGGAGAGCCAGGCGCGTTCCTCGGGGAGGAAGCCGGCGGACTTCTGGTTGGCCTTCCAGTTCTTGAGGTCCTCGGGGCGGTGGGCGATGTTCCAGTCGCCGCAGACCACGACCTCGCGGCCGTCGGCGGCGGCGCGGGCGCGCAGGGTGGTGAGGTGGGGGAGGAACTCCGCCATGAAGCGTTCCTTCTCGTCCTGGCGCTCGGTGCCGACCTCGCCGGAGGGCAGGTAGAGGCTGGCGACGGTCAGGCCCGGGAGGTCGATTTCGACGTATCGGCCGGAATCGTCGAATTCCTCCGATCCGAATCCGATCGTGGTGTGCTGCGGCTCCTGGCGGGAGAGGATCGCGACGCCGGCCCGGCCCTTGGCGACGGACGGGGCCCAGACCGCGTGCCAGCCGTCCAGGTCGCGCAGCTCGACGGGCAGCTGCCCGGGCTCGGAGCGCACCTCCTGGAGGCAGATCACGTCCGCCTCCGTTCCGGCCAGCCACTCGACGAAGCCCTTCTTGGCGGCCGCCCGGATTCCGTTCACATTCACACTCGTCACCACGATCACCCGGGCAGCCTACCCATTGGTCGTGTCCGCCCCGAAGCGTGACGCGCGGCCGGGGGCCGTAGCACGGCGCCCGCGGGGGCTGTCGTGAATGCCGCATGAATGTTCGCGACGGTCGCGTCAAGCCGTGCCATTGGTCTTGACCATCTCCGGACGCAGCACCTAGGGTCGCTTACTGCAAGGACCTTTAATAAAGAAGGACGGATAAAGGCTCGCTCTCCCACCTGCCGCAACAGCGGGCAGCGGGCCCGGGATCCGCCCTCCTTGTGGTAGGGCGGACAAGACCAGGTGGAGGACACGGTGGGCACGGTCGGGACGACAGGACAGCTTTCGGCGGTGCCGGAACCGAAGTACTGGCACCTGCGCACGGTGCTGCTGCGGGCCATCGACTCGGAGTTCTCCACCGGCCAGGTCCTGCCGAACGAGCGCGAGCTCTCCGCCCGCTTCGGGGTGGCCCGGGCCACGCTGCGGCAGGCCCTGGACCAGCTGGAGCTGGAGGGCCGGCTGGTCCGCCGCCGGGGGATCGGAACCCTGATCGCCGCCCCGCGGGTCGGCGTCCCGGTCAACCGGCAGGAGGAGGGCTGGCCCGGCGTCGGCCGCAGCCAGGCCTGGCGCACGGTGGACTGCACCACCGCCCCGGCCTCCGCGCAGCTGGCCAAGGGCCTCGGCATCGCCGAGGGTGCCACCGTGCACACCGTCCGCCGGGTCCGCCTGGTCGAGGGCCGCGCGATGGCCACCGAGTCGCTGCACGTCCCGGCCTCTGCCCTGCCGCACCTGCCCGGCTTCCGCGCCGAGAGCGACCGCGCCCGCTCGGTGCTGCGCCAGCTGGAGCGCCTGGAGGTGGACGGCGAGTCCCGCGCCGTCGAGCTCGGTGTCGCCGAGGCCGACGAGGCCGTCCTGCTGGAGCGCCCCCCGGGTACCCCGGTGCTGGTCATGACCACCCAGTACGCCTCGGCCGGCCGTCTGGTGGCGCTCGCCGTCTCCACCTACCGCGCGGACACCTGCAAGCTGACCTTCGGCGAGACCGGCCTGGTCGAGGTCACCCCGGTCGCCGCGACCCCCGAGGTCCGCACCGCCTCCTGAACCATTTCGCACCCACCCTCAGACCGCGACCCGGACGCCGACTGGCGCCCGGGTCGCGGTCGTTGACCGAGTCGCCGGAAGCTCGGTGGCGTGCGGCGGGGACAACGCGGCTCGCCCGGCTCGATGCCGAACGAAGTCTGGTCTGGGTGGTGCACCTGCTGTCCAACGAGTTCGTCCGGATCGACGTCGACTGGCCGCTGGCGACGTTCACCGACGACTGCGACAACACGCTGACCATCGACCTCACCGCCCCGGACTACGCCGCCCCCTGACCCTCAGACCCGTGGCGGGTCCACCGCGAAGAGCTGGTCCTCCACGTGATCCAGGGCGACCCGCAGGGCGCCCATGGAGACCACCTCCGAGCCCAGCGCCGCCAGCGCCACCTCGGGGGCGCGCAGGGTGAACTGGGCCAGCCGCTCGCGCAGCGGTTCCAGGACGCCGTCCAGGCCAGCGGCCCAGCCGCCGATGACTACCAGTTGAGGGTCGATGGCGAGCACCAGGGCGGCGACGCCCTGGACGAGCCTGGTCAGGAAGCGGTCCATGGCGACCTTGGCCACCTCGTCGCCCTCCCGGGCGAGCCGCAGGACGCGGGCGACGGCGGCCTCGTCCAGCGGGTTGAGCGGTTTGCCGGTGGTGGAGAGCAGCTTCTCCGGGGTGACTTCCTGGCCAAGCAGGTGCAGGGCGCCGATCTCGCCGGCGGCGCCGCCGTAGCCGCGGTGGAGCTTGCCGTTGATCAGGGAGCCGGCGCCGGGGCTGAGGCCGGCCATCACGAAGACCACGTCGTCGGCGCCGACGGCCGCGCCCTGCCAGTGTTCGGCGATGGCGGCGAGGTTGGCGTCGTTCTCGATCAGGACGGGGCAGCGGAAGGAGCGCCGCAGTCGGGCGCCGAGGTCGAGGCCGGTCCAGCCGGGCATCGCGGTGCCGAGCCGGATGGTGCCCTCGCGGTCGACGATGCCGGGGGTTCCGATGCCGACGGCCCACAGGTTGTCCCGCGAGATGCCCGCCTTTCGCAGGACCTCGGCGACGGCGGTGCGGACGGCGGTGAGCCGCTCCTCGGCGTCCAGGGTCTCGTCGACCGGCTTGAAGTGACTGCCCACCACCTCGCCGGTGAGGTCGGCGAGGATGACCCGGATGTCGTGCACGCCGATCTCGATGCCGAGGATGTGCCCGGCCTCGGCGCGGAAGCGGAACCAGCGGGCCGGGCGGCCGCGCCGGCCGGTGCCCGGCTGGCCGTCCTCCCGGGGCTGCTCGACCTCGGCGACCAGTCCGGTCTCGACCAGGCCCTCGATCACGCCCTCGACGGTCGGCCGGGAGAGCCCGGTCTCGCCGACGAGCTGAGTGAGGGTCACGGAGTGGCCGGTCCGCAGCGCCCGAAGCGTGACCGCCGCGTTGATCCGCCGCAGCAGCGAGGAGTCTCCTCCGGTGAGCCGATCCGCCAATGCGATGCCCTTCGCCGTTCGCGCGACTGCCCTGGCGCGCGGTGTCGAGTGCGCGGAGCCCACCGAATGGCCCGCGGGGTCTGCCCCCGGCGTGCGGCGCGGGCGGCGCTGGGCCGCCCGGTGCCGGGGCCGGAGGAGCAGTCCGGAGCCTACCCGGCGACCGCCCGGCGCGGCGAGGATTCCCGCAGCTCACCCGGGCTTCGGTATCGAAATGGTACGGATCGGGTGGCGGTACGTGACCCGGCCCCAACCACCGATCAGGAGGTGTACCGGTCGGCCACGAACGGCCCCTGCCCGGGGCGCCGGCCCCGTACGGACCAGCGTGAGCGCACCGACAGCAGCGAGCCGACGCTGAGCCAGGAGCACGCCGAGAACGCGCTGAAGACCGAGCCGGCCGAGCCGATGGACAGCACGCTGCCGACCGATCCGATAGAGAGGACGGACCCGACCGAGCCGATGGACAGCAGCGAGCCGATGGAACCGATGGAGCCGATCGAGCCGAGTGAGGCCCGGGAGCGGATCGAACGCACGGAAGCGGCCATGCGCCCGATCGTAGCCCGAGTCGGTTTCGTCCTGCCCGGGTCTCGGCGCGGCCCGCTGCCGTCTCGGCCCCGGCGTGCCCCGGAGTCAGTCGACCCGCGCCGCGAACAGCCCCTGCCCCAGCAGCCCCATCGGGTGCCCGTCCGCCGGCAGGGTGAGCACGGTGGGGCAGCCCGCGGCGGTGAGGGCGGCCCGCCAGTGGTCGGCGGGGTGAGCGGTGAGGCCGCGGGGGTCGCCGGTGATCAGCAGGTCGAGCTGTTCGGTGACGGGCGCGAGCAGCAGCAGTCGGCCGCCGGGGGCGAGCAGGTCGACGAGGGCCGGGACTTCCTCCTCGGGGCGGCCGCCGGCGGTGGCGACCACGATGTCGTAGCGGCCGCCGTCGGGAGCGAGGTGGTGGTCGGCGTTCTGGCGGGGCCGGGCGGCCAGGGCGCGGGCGATCGCGGTCTCGGCGCCGTCGCGGTCGAGTTCGAGGACCCGCAGCGGATGCGGTCCGCCGTGGGCTTCGGCGGTGGTGCGCACGAGTGCGCCGAGTGCGGCGCCGAGGTAGCCGCGGGCGGCTGCCCAGCGGACCGGCGCGGCGGCGGGGCGGGGTGCCTCCTCGCCGGTGAGCAGCTTGGGCAGGCGCAGTGCGCCGCGCCGGACCCGGTCCAGGACCGGGGCGGTGCCGAGGCCGTCGGTCCAGGTCTCGACGGCGGGCCGCCAGGCCTCGCGGACCTCGGCGGCGGTGAGTTCGGGGGCGCCGTGGAAGAGCGGGCCCTGGGCGCCGCCGTCCTGGCGGGTGATCAGGCCGTGCCGGGCGAGGGCGTCCAGCCAGCGGCCGACCCGGGGGCGCTGGGCGGGAGTGACCAGGGCGGTGGCGAGGAGTTCGGGTTCCGACCAGCCGCGGGTGGGGTCGGTGAGCACTCCGGCCTGCTGGAGGGTGTGCAGCAGGGCGGTGAGGACGGCCCGGTCGAGGTGGGCGCCGAACTCGGTGATCTGTTCGGCGGTGACGCCGATGCTGTGCTTCCAGGCGGCGGCGGTGGCGGCCTCGGTGTCGGCGCGCAGGCGGCGGTCGGCGGCCTCGGCCTGGCTGTGCGGGGCGCGGACGTGGGCGATGACGGCGCCGAGGGCGTCGACGGCGGCGTACACGTCGTCCTGCCGGGGTTCGGGTCCGACGTGCAGGACCAGGCGCAGCGCGGCGAGGTCGTGCTCGGCCGGTCCGGGCTGGCGGCTGAGCCGCCAGAGCAGGGCGGAGGGCAGGCTGAGGTGGGTGGTGCGGTTGGCGGCGAGGGCGGTGAGCTGCTGCTCGGGCCGCTGGTCGGGGTCGGCGCAGTGCACGGTGCCGCCGGCCAGCAGGGTGGCCAGGGCGAGTTCGACGGCGAGATCGGTGACCGGGTGCAGCACGGTGTGCCGGATCGGCGGCGGGCCGAGGACGCCGGCCCAGTAGCGGAGCCGTTCCTCGGCGGCGCGGGCGGCGGAGGGTGCCAGCGCGGCGTGTTCGGCGACGCGTTCGGCGAGGGCCCGGGGCAGGCCGCCAGGCGGGGAGACGCCGAGCAGCAGGCCGATGCCGCTGATCGCGCGTCCGTCGGCGACGACGGCGGGCCGGTCGCCGAGCTCGCGCAGCGCGCTGACCAGCGCAGGGGTCGAGGCCAAGGTGATCACTCCGGGGTGCGGGGGAGAAGCCGCACTACTGAACCATGCGTCCGGGCCCGAAGCGGCCGCTGCCGAGTCAAACTTCCGTAATGATTTTCATATCGCCCAGCCAAGCGTCGGCGGGATCCCGGCGCGAAGGCGCCGGAACTTCACATTCCGGAGCCGCTGCGCGAGCCCTTGACAGGTGGTTCGGGTGCTGGATTACTTGGCCTGGGCTTGCCCAGACCGAACGATCGGTTGGGCTCCCAGGATCGGCCGACCTGCGAAGGAGCGACGATGACCGGCAGCTCACCCGAACCGGGACGACGCCTGGGGGAGCCGATTCCACCCGCACTGCTGGACGCCGGCGAGCGGATGAGCGTCGACGAACTGCGGGCCCACCAGCTCGACCGCCTCCGCGCCACCCTGCGGCACGCGTACGACAACGTCGAGCTCTACCGCCGCAAGTTCGACGCGGCCGGAGTGCGCCCCGAGGACTGCCGCACCCTGGACGACCTCGCCCGGTTCCCCTTCACCACCAAGGCCGACCTGCGCGAGGGCTACCCCTTCGGCATGTTCGCCGTCCCGATGGAGCGGGTCCGCCGGATCCACGCCTCCAGCGGCACCACCGGGCGCCCGACCGTGGTCGGCTACACCGAGAACGACTTGTCCATGTGGGCCGACGTGGTCGCCCGCTCGATCCGCGCGGCCGGCGGCCGCCCCGGCCACAAGGTGCACATCGCGTACGGCTACGGGCTGTTCACCGGCGGCCTGGGCGCGCACTACGGAGCCGAGCGGGCCGGCTGCACCGTCATCCCGGCCTCCGGCGGCATGACCGCCCGGCAGGTGCAGCTGATCCAGGACTTCCGCCCCGAGATCATCATGGTCACCCCGTCCTACCTGCTCACCCTGCTGGACGAGTTCGAGAAGCAGGGCCTCGACCCGCGCGCCAGCTCGCTGAAGGTGGGCATCTTCGGCGCCGAGCCCTGGACGGAGGAGATGCGGCGCGAGATCGAGGAGCGGCTCGACCTGCACGCCGTCGACATCTACGGGCTCTCCGAGGTGGTCGGCCCCGGCATCGCCCAGGAGTGCGTGGAGACCAAGGACGGGCTGCACATCTGGGAGGACCACTTCTACCCGGAGGTCGTGGACCCGCTGGCCGATGAGCTGGGGGCGGACCGGGTGATGCCCGAGGGGGAGAGCGGCGAGCTGGTCTTCACCTCGCTCACCAAGGAGGCACTGCCGGTCATCCGCTACCGCACCCGCGACCTCAGCCGGCTGCTGCCCGGCACCGCGCGGCCGGCCTTCCGGCGGATGGAGAAGGTCACCGGGCGCAGCGACGACATGATCATCCTGCGCGGGGTGAACCTCTTCCCGACCCAGATCGAGGAGATCCTGCTGCGCACCCCGGGCGTCGCCCCGCACTTCCAGCTGCGGCTGACGAGGCAGGGGCGGATGGACCACCTGACGGTGCGGGTGGAGGCCCGCCCGGAGGCGCCCGCCGAGCTGCGGGCGGCGGCCCGGGAGTCGATCGTCCGGGCGGTGAAGGACGGCGTGGGCGTGACGGTCGCGGCCGAGGTGGTGGACCCGTACACGCTGGAGCGCTCGGTCGGGAAGATCAAGCGGGTGGTGGACGAGCGGACGTGAAAACAGGATGTCGGAGGCGCACGGCTGTCCGGGGGGTGATGCCGTGCGCCTCCGACGTCTACAGAAATGTAGACGTTCAGTGGGCGGTGAGTCCAGCCGTCCGACGGTGGGACCGCGCGGACAGCGCCAGGGCCACCGCCATCAGCACGGCCAGGGCCAGGCTGACCGGGCCGGTGCCCAGGCCGATGCCGCCGCGGTCGGCGCCGACGCCCAGCCAGTCCGCGAACGAGGCGCCCAGCGGGCGGGTCAGCACGTACGCCCACCAGAACCCGGCCACCGGGCCCACCCAGCGGGCCCGCGCCGCCACGGCAGGGATGGAGATCAGCACCGCGAAGCCCAGGCCGGCCACCAGGTAGCCGAGGTCGAGGGTGGCCGCCGTCAGGTCGCCGAGCGCGGTGCCCAGGGCGAAGGTCAGCAGCACGGCCGCCCAGTAGAACAGCTCCCGGCGCAGGCCCGTCACCCGGTCGATCGCCAGCGAGCCCTCCACCAGGTGCCAGACCAGGAACAGCGCCGCCAGCGCCGCCGCCAGCGCACCGGCCGACAGCGCGTACGGGACGCCGAGCGCGACGTGCGCCACGTCGGCGACCATCGTGCCGAACACGCTCACCAGCACGACCACCGCCCAGTACAGCCCGGGCACGCAGCGGCGGGCGCGCAGCTGCACCAGGAGGGTGACGGCCAGCAGCAGCCCGGCGGCGCCCACCGCCAGGACCGGGTCGAAGGTCTTGGCGAGGAAGTCCGACAGGGTCTCGCCCATGCCGGTGGTCAGCACCTTCACCAGCCAGAACCAGCCGTCCACGGCGGGGACCTTGCTGGCGGCCCGGACGTCACCGGGCGCGGCGGGGCGGGGCGTGGTCGGCGCATAGGAGTGGGCCACGTCAGCCCTCCGAGCCGTCGACGACGGTGTTGGAGGTGAGCTGGCCGTCGGCGCCGTCCACCGTCACCAGGTGGCGCACGCCGTCCTGGCCGACGACCGTCACGGCCCAGGCCGCGCCGCCGCCCTGCTCGGTCACCCGGCGCAGCGACTCGGCGCGGCCGCCGGGGACGGCGGCCTGGGCCTTCTCCAGGGCGGCGGAGGCGGCGAGCGAGGGCAGCGGGGCGGGGGCATCGCCGTGGCCGCCTTCGCGCCCGTGCTCCCGGCCGTGTCCCTGCCCGTGCCCCTCGCCGTACCCGTGCCCGTTCCCGTCCTCGGACCGGGCCGCCGCCTCGCGGTGCCCGTGCCCGCGCTCCCCGTGCCCCTCGTGCGCCGCCACCGCGACCGCGAGCCCGCCCCCGGCGAGCAGCGCCACCGCCGCCACCGAGGCGGCTATCCGGCGCTCCCGCCCGCCCGTCCAGGCGCGCAGCCGCTCCGCGCGCCGACGCCGGGGCGCGAGCGGCGGCACCTCCGGGATCTCCGGCTGCTCACCGGCGAGCGGGGCGCCGGTCGGCGGGGTGGTGGACGACAGGGGGTCGGTCATCGGGCGTACTCCTTGCCTCGTACGGCTGCTGCGCTCAGCGCCTGGCCCGGTACCGCCCGGGCCGCGCCCGGCGATCATGGCGGACCGTACCTGAACCTGCGCTTAAGCCGGAGCGGGAGCTTTCAGGAGCACCTGGCACCCTGAACGGATGCACATACTCGTCGTGGAGGACGAACACCGGATGGCCACCGCGCTGCGGCGCGGGCTGGAGGCCGACGGGCACACCGTCGACACCGCCCACAACGGCCCCGAGGGCCTCGCCCTCGCCGAGCGCCACCCCTACGACGTGATCGTCCTCGACATCATGCTGCCCGGCCTCAACGGCTACCGGGTCTGCGCCCGGCTGCGCGCGGGCGGCTGCCGGGCCGGGATCCTGATGCTCACCGCCAAGGACGGCGAGTGGGACGAGGCCGAGGCCCTGGACACCGGCGCCGACGACTACCTCGCCAAGCCCTTCTCCTTCGTCGTGCTGCTCGCCCGGCTGCGCGCCCTGCACCGGCGGATCGACCGGCAGCGCCCCCGGCTGCACACCCTCGGCGACTTGGTGCTGGACGCCAACGCCCGCACCTGCACCCGGGCCGGCACCCCCACCCACCTGACCGCCCGCGAGTTCGCGATCCTGGAGCACCTGGCCGCCCGGGCCGGGACGGTGGTCTCCAAGCGCGAGATCCTCGACCACGTCTGGGACGCCGACCACGACGCCGACCCGAGCATCGTCGAGGTGCACGTCCACGCCCTGCGGCGCAAGATCGACGCGCCCTTCGGCCGGGCCGCCCTGCAGACCATGCGTGGCGCCGGCTACCGGCTCGACCCGGCCGGCGGCTGACGTGCGACCCCGGCAACTCCCTTACCTGCTGCGCCGGTTCGTCCCCCGTACGGTACGGGCCCGGGCCACCGCGGCCGCCGGTACGGTGCTGGCCGCCGCGCTCGCCCTGGCCGGGGCCGGACTGCTTGCCGCCGTGCACGCCGACCTGGTCGCCTCGGCCGCCTCCGCCACCCGGCAGCAGGCCGAGTCGATCGCCCAACTCGCCGTCCAGGGAAGGCTGGTGCCCGTCCTGCACCCTGCCCACGGCACCGACTTCCTGCAGGTCGTCGACGCCCGCGGCACCGTCCTCGCCGCCAGCCCCAACCTGGCCGGCCGCCCCGCCCTGGCCACCGCGCGGCGCACCGGCTCGCACACCACCGACGAGGTCGACCCGCTGTACGACCACCACCGCCAGCGGCTCGCCGCCGTCACCGCCGACACCGCCGACGGGCCGGTCACCGTCTACGCGGGCGCCTCGCTGCGCGCCGCCGACGAGGCCATGGACATCACCCAGGCAGGGCTGGCCGTCGCCTGCCCGCTGCTGCTGCTCACCGGGGTCGTGGTCACCTGGAAGGTCACCGGGCAGGCGCTGCGCCCGGTGGAGGCGATCCGCGCCGAGGTCGACGCCATCACCGGGCAGGACCTGCACCGCCGCGTCCCCGAACCCGGCACCGCAGACGAGATCGCCCGGCTCGCCGCCACCATGAACGCGATGCTCGACCGGCTGGAGGCCTCCGGCCGCCGCCAGCGGCAGTTCATCGCCGACGCCTCGCACGAACTCCGCAGCCCGCTCGCGGTGTTGCGCACCCAGCTGGAGGTCGCCGACACCCACCCGGACCCGGCGGTCCGCGCCGAGCTGGTGCACGGTGCCCTGGCGGACACCGACCGGCTGCAGAACCTCGCCACCGACCTCCTGCTGCTCGCCCGCCTGGACGCCGGCGGCACCGACGACCGCCCCCGCCAGCGGATCGACCTCACCGACCTGGTCGCCACCACCGTCCTCGCCCGCCCGTCCGGCCCGCACCGCCGCACCACCGATCTCGCCCCCGCGGTCGCCGTCAACGGCATCCCGCTGTGGCTCGGCCGGCTGCTCACCAACCTGCTGGACAACGCCGACCGCCACGCGGCCACCACCGTGCACGTCCGCCTGGGCACCGACCCGGCGCGCGGCCTCGCCCTGCTGGACGTCGAGGACGACGGCCCCGGCATCCCGCCCGCCGACCGCGAGCGGGTCTTCGAGCGCTTCACCCGCCTGGACGACGCCCGCTCCCGCGACCACGGCGGCACCGGCCTGGGCCTGCCGATCGCCCGCGACATCGCCCGCCACCACCACGGCACCCTCACCGTCACCCCGACCCCGACCGGGGCCCGGCTCACCGCGGCGATCCCCCTGGCGGAGGACGACTGAGGGGCGGGCGGGAGTGGTGCCCGGAAGGCCCTATGCTGCGGGCATGCCGAGTGAGCTGCGAACTCTCCAGGCCGACGCCGACCCCGCCTTCATCCGGCGGGAGACGGAGCTGACGCCCGTTCCCTTCGTGCCCGAGATCCGCCTGCACATGGCTCAGGACGCCATCGCGCTGTGGGAGAGCACCGAGCGCGAGCGCGGCCGGGACGGACTGCCGCCGCCGTTCTGGGCGTTCGCCTGGGCCGGCGGGGTGGCGGTCGCGCGCTACGTCCTGGACCACCCCGAACTCGTCGACGGGCGTGCGGTGTTGGACATCGCCGCCGGGTCCGGACTGGTCGGGGTGGCGGCCGCGCTGCGCGGGGCGAAGGAGGTGCGCGCCGCCGAGATCGACGCCTACGCGGTGGCCGCGATCGAGCTGAACGCCGAGGCCAACGGCGTACGGCTGGCGGGCGCGCTGGTCGACCTGGTGGACGGGGACGGCGCACCCGCCGAGGTGGTGCTCGCCGGGGACGTCTTCTACGAACGGGCCATGGCCGCCCGCTTCCTGCCCTTCCTGGAACGGGCCGCCGCGCGCGGCGCCACCGTGATCGTCGGCGACCCGGGCCGGGCCTACCTGCCCCGCGAACGGTTCACCGCCGTGGCCGCCTACCAGGTGCCGGTGGTCGCGGACCTGGAGGACGCCTCGGTCAAGACCACCACCGTGTGGCGCCTCGGCTGACCGTCCACGGTCCGAAAATCCGGGCGGCGAGCCCGAACGGCCTGCTAGACAGGCCTACATGACCGAGAAGATCGTGCTGCGGGCCGCCGTGCCCGAGGAGATACCCGCCCTGCTCGCCCTCTGGGCGCGCGCCGCCAAGGGCACCAGCGTCAGCGACGACGAGGCGGGCGTGGCCGCGCTGCTCGCCCGCGACCCGGAGTGCCTGATCGTCGCCGCCCCGGCCGACGACCCGACCACCCTGCTCGGCACCGTCATCGCCGGCTGGGACGGCTGGCGCTGCCACCTCTACCGCCTCGCCGTCGACCCCGAGCACCGCCGCCGGGGCATCGGCGCCGCCCTGCTCGCCGCCGCCGAGGAGCGCTTCGCCGCACTCGGCGGTCGGCGCATCGACGCGATGGTGCTGGACGACAACGCCCTCGGCCACCGCACCTGGCAGGCCGCCGGCTACCGGCCCCAACCCGAGTGGAGCCGCTGGGTCAAGCCGCTGCCCGCCTGAACCGCACCCGCCTGAACTCCTTCCCATTCGGACGGCCGCCGAAGGCTGGCGGCCGTCCGCGGTGCGTGATCCCCTGGGGTCGGTGCGCGTGCGAACGGTCACGTTCCGTCACGCCGTCGAACCCTCCCACCCGACAGGGGACCCACCATGACCATGACCGAGAACAACCGCAAGCTCGCCTCGCCCGAGGCCGCCGCCGACGTACTGGCGGGCCTGACCGACTTCGAGCAGGCCCTCGCCTTCTACCACCAGCACCTGGCCCCGGACACCGCGGTCAACCTGTCCGTCGCCGAGAACGTCCTGCTGTACCGGCAGTCGATGGACAAGGAGGTGTTCAAGAAGATCGCGCTGATCCCCGAGCCGAACATCAAGTACATGGCCTCGGCGGGCACCCCGCAGCTGCGCGGGCAGGTCGCCGAGCTGCTCGGCCGGGCCTTCGGCCGCACCGTGTCCCCGGACGACGTCTTCGGCTGTGCCGGTGTCTCCTCCGCGCTGGAGTGCATCGCCTTCGGGCTGATGCGCAAGGGCGCGGGCACGCCGGCGCTCAAGCCGGGGGACGAGGTGCTGATCCCGGCGCCCTACTGGCAGGGCTTCAACTGGTCCTTCGAGGAACGGCCCAAGCTGAAGTGCGTCCCGGTGAACCTGCCCACCGAGGGCAAGGACCGCTACCGGCTCACCCTGGACCTGATCGTCCAGGCCTACGAGGCGCGGCAGAAGGCCGGCCACCGCCCGCGGCTGCTCGTCCTGACCAACCCGCACAACCCGCTGGGCGTCAACTATGACCGGCAGCTGCTCGACGAGATCTACGCCTGGGCGATGACGTACACCGACATGCACATCATCTCTGACGAGATCTACTGCCACTCCCAACTCGACAGCTCCAGCACGCCGTTCACCAGCGCGGTGACACTGGGGGCGTACTCCGGATTCGCGAACCGGATCCACGTGGTGTGGGGCTTCGCCAAGGACTTCGGGCTGTCCGGCTTCCGCACCGGCTTCGTGGTCTCCAAGAACCCCGCCGTGCACCGGGTCATGCTGGGCGACAGCGACCCGGCCGAGAAGACCCACCCGCTGCCCTGGTTCACCCCGTTCGACTCGCTGAAGACCTACGTCATCGGGGAGTTGCTCAGCGCCCACCATGACGGCGAGCGCTACACCACGTACGCGATGAAGAAGTACCCCGGGCTGCTCAGCGACAGCTTCCGCGCCGTCAAGGGCGCGCTGGACCAGGCCGGGATCAAGTACGTCCACCAGGACGGGGAGAACTCCGCGATGTTCTTCTGGCTCGACCTGACCGAGTACCTCGGCAAGCGGCCGGCCCCGGCGGACGGCCAGGCGGAGCTGCTCAAGGCGGAGGGGCTCGACCCGGACGAGAAGTGGCTGTTCGACTACCTCGCCCTCAAGCCCACCGAGGTCTCGCTGCTGCCGGGCGGCGTCATGCACAACCCGGCGCCGGGCTTCTTCCGGCTCTGTTTCACCGCCCTGCCGGCCGATGAGGTCGTGGCCGCGGTGCGGCGGATGGCCACGGCGCTCGGCAAGTTGAAGTGACCGGGAGGTGCGGCCCACTCGGGCCGGGGGGCCGCACCCTCGCCGCCGCGGAGCTCAGCCGCGCAGGCGGGCCAGCCAGGCCTCGACCTCGGCGGAGCCGCGGGGGAGGTCGGCGGAGAGGTTCTCGTTGCCGTCCTCGGTGACCAGGATGTCGTCCTCGATCCGCACCCCGATGCCCCGGTACTCCTCCGGCACCGTCAGGTCGTTCTCCTGGAAGTAGAGGCCCGGCTCGACGGTGAGCACCATGCCCGGCAGCAGTGTGCCGTCGACGTGCTCCTCGGTGCGGGAGTGGGCGCAGTCGTGGACGTCGATGCCGAGCATGTGGCCCGTCCCGGCCAGGGTGAAGCGGCGGTGCAGGCCCAGCTCGTACACCTTGTCGGCGGTGAGGTCGCCGAACAGGCCCCAGGCGGTGAGGTGTTCGGCGAGCTCGCGCTGGGCGGCGTGGTGGAAGTCGCGGAAGTCCGCGCCCGGCCTGACGGCGGCGATGCCGGCCGCCTGGGCGGCGTGCACCGCGTCGTAGACCTTGCGCTGGATGTCGGTGAAGCGGCCGGAGACCGGCAGGGTGCGGGTCACGTCGGCGGTGTAGAGCTCGTCGGTCTCCACGCCGGCGTCGAGCAGCAGCAGGTCGCCGGGGCGGGCCTGGCCGTTGTTGCGCACCCAGTGCAGGGTGGTGGCGTGCGCCCCGGCGGCGGCGATGGTGCTGTAGCCGACGTCGTTGCCCTCCAGTCGGGCCCGGACGAAGAAGGTGCCCTCGATCAGCCGCTCCGGCGTCGCGGCGTCCGTGCCGAGGATGCGCACCACGTCCTCGAAGCCGCGGGCGGTCGCCTGGCAGGCGAGGCGCAGCTGGGCGATCTCGAACTCGTCCTTCACCAGGCGCATCCCGGAGAGGAAGACCTCGAACTCGGCGTCCCGTTCGGCGGTCGCCTTGTTTTGGAGGGTCGACTCCACCCCCGCGTCGTGCCCGCGCAGCACCCGGACCGGGGCGGTGGCCGCGGCCAGGTCGGCGCGCACGGTGCGGACGTCCCGGCAGGGCAGGCCGAACAGCCGCTCGCTCTCGGTCAGGCTGTTGCGGCGCCCGTCCCACAGCTCGCCGTGGCCGTCGAGCCAGAACTCGCCGCTCTCGATGTCGGAGCGGTTGCGCAGGTAGAGCACGGCCCGGTGGCCGCTCTCCCCGGTGGGCTCCAGCACCAGCACGGCGTCCTGGGACTGGTCGCCGGTCAGGTAGACGTAGTCGGAGGAGGGGCGGAACGGGTAGTCGGTGTCGTTGGCCCGCACCTTGGGGTTGCCGGACGGGACGACCAGCAGCTCGCCCGGGAAGGCGGCGGACAGCGCGGCCCGGCGGCGCTCGGTGTGGGCGGCCTGCGGGATCGGCTCCAGGGCGTGGCGCTCGGTGTCGGCCCAGCCGTGCTTCATGCTCTCGGCGAGTTCCTCGGTCACCCCGCGCGTGAGGCCGTTCTTGCGGTACTTGATGGGGGCGACGGGCTCGGTGGGCTGGGCGGGCTCGGTCACAGCGGACTCTCCAGAGGGGGATACGGCGCATCGTCGCGCCGACCTGCCGGGTACGTAACAAGCGTTGTGTACCGTATATCGAACGGCGTCCGAAGAGAAGAGGCCCCGGGAGGTGTCCCGGTCCATGGCGCGCTGACCGCTGCGCAGGAAGGCCACTGAGGGCGCCAGGGAGGATCCCCGGCGCCCTCAGTGGCGGCTCGACCGTAATCGCCTCCGGCACAGTTCGCCGGCAACTGACGGATCCGTAGGAGGGCGGGCCGCGCGGACACGTCCGCGCGGCCCGCTTCCGTTGCTGAGCCCGTCGTTCAACGTCGCACGTGGGAACTCGCTATATCGCGATGGGTGTTCCCGTCAGGCCGGGGGGGGGGGGGGGGGGGGGGGGGGGGGGGGCGCGCCCCCCCCCCCGGGGGGGCGCGGGGGGGCCCCGCGGGGGGGGGGGCCGCCGCGCGGGGGGGGCGGGGCGCCCGGGACCACAGCGCCCCCCCCCCCCCGCCCCCC